>CAXTSD010000247.1:0-4573 GCA_964246775.1 uncultured Acetobacteraceae bacterium
GCGGCGCAGCGGGCGCGCATGCTCGCGGCGCTGGCAAGCCTGCTGCGCGACGCGCCCGGGTTGCCCGAGGAGCGCATCGCCCAGGAGGTCGCGCTGCTGGCGAGCCGCTCGGACGTGCGCGAGGAGCTCGACCGGCTGGCGAGCCACGTCGCCGCCGGGCGGGCGCTGCTTAACGCCGGTGCTGCGATCGGCCGGCGGTTTGACTTCCTGGTGCAGGAGTTCGTCCGCGAGGCCAACACGTTGTGCGCCAAGTCTGGCTCGCCTGCCCTCACCGCGACCGGGCTTGAGCTCAAGGCGGTGATCGAGCAGATGCGCGAGCAGGTGCAGAATGTCGAATAGGCCGCGCCGCGGCGTCTGCCTCGTCGTCGCCGCACCCTCTGGCGCCGGCAAGAGCACGATCACCCGCGCCCTGCTCGAGCGCGAGCCGGAGCTGTCGCTCTCGATCAGCGTCACCACCCGTCAGCCGCGCCCGGGCGAGGTCGAGGGCGTGCACTACCTGTTCCGCGAGCCCGCCGAGTTCGCGCGCATGGTGGAGGCGGGCGAGTTGCTGGAGCACGCCCACGTGTTCGGCCGCTCGTACGGCACGCCGCGCCGCCCGGTCGAGCAGGCGCTGGCCGACGGCCGCGACGTGGTGTTCGACATCGACTGGCAGGGCTACCAGCAGCTGCGCGCCGCGCTGCCCGAGGACACCGTGGGCGTGTTCGTGCTGCCGCCCTCGCTCGACGCGCTGGCCGGCCGCCTCACCGGCCGCAACACCGACGGCATGGACGAGATCACCCGCCGGCTCTCCGCCGCCAGGACCGAGATCTCGCACTGGCGCGAGTTCGACCACGTGCTGGTCAACGAACAGCTCGACGCCGCGATCGCCGACGTCGCCGCAATCCTGCGCGCCTCGCGGCTGACGCGGGGGCGTCAGGTCTGGTTGAAGGAGTTTGTGGCTGGGCTCAGGTGAGGCAGGCGGACCCGGCGCTTGGGGGCGGGCACTCGCGATTGACAGCCGTCTACGCTAGCGGCGGAAGCGGGTCGGGCATCCGCCGCAGCATCAGCATCGTGCAAGTGACGAGAGTGGCGATGATGAACAGCGTTCCATCTCCCAGCCACCGCGTGCTGAACGCGCCGAGCAAGGCACCGGCCGGAAACGCGAGGCACAACGATCCCAGCACTGTCATCTTGCGACGGTCTTCAACGGAGTTCGGGTCCAGCAGAACGGCGCTGACAGCAGAGATGGCGGCGCGCAGGTTGCCGGTGGTCATGCCCGTGTTAAAGGTGATCGGACCGATATGGGATACGGTGGTGATCTGGACGGCGGCAATGAAGCCGACGCACGCGGTCACCAGAGTGTTCGGCTGATGCCGCACTACCAGCGCCAAGGCAAGCAGAGCAATGCACTCGGCCGATAGGCGCACGCTCCTAGAATTCCATCCGGCCTGCTTCAGCCACGCTCCGGCCAAACGGGAGCACAACAGCCCAGCGATGAACGCCGCGATGGACGGTACGACGCGCGCGGCCTGGGTGAACTCGCCTGCCGCGACGTAGATTGCGAAAAGCACGATGTTGCCCGTCTGCGCGTTGGCGAAGACATGGCCATGCGCCAGGTAGACCCAGCCATCCATGGCGCCGCCCGCCGCCGTCAGGATGCTGGCACCCGCAATGGCAGTCCGGCTCGTCGGCGTGACTATCGGCCCGGCCCTCGGGTCAATCACAAGCTGACCCGAGGGCCAGGCGGTTCAGAAGATGCCGATACTTCGGCCAGTCAGGCGATTTTCGTCGGTTCCAGGGATTGGTCTCTGAGTTCAGGGATTCTATCGAGGTAGTCAGGCCCAAGCGCAACCTCGTTGGTCTCGGCCTTGCCATGACCTGGAAGGAGCTTCACGAGCTCCGCATGATCCTTCAGCTCGATTACACCCCATTCGCTAAGCGCGGCCAGATAGCCATACCACACAGCCGAGACCATCGGGTTGTCGGGCCGCGCTCGTAAGTGCTCGACGATGCGAGAGCGCAACCCATCCTTCTCGGGAAGCATGACGGTCATGTCGACTACCTGCTGAATGTGACGGGTCCGCTCTGTGTCAACATGTTGACGCTTTGAAGTTTCTCTCCCTCTCCGCGATCGCCGACGTCGCCGCAATCCTGCGCGCCTCGCGGCTGACGCGGGGGCGGCAGGTTTGGTGGGCAGAGTTTGTGGCTGCGCTTAGGTGTGGATCAGCGACCCGAGATGCCTTTGCTCGATGAGGGATTTGCCTTATCGTTACGGCGGCAACTCGTCCGCGTTGCGTGGTTGCCCGACCGCCACACCGTTCTGCGCGGCCCGATACTCCGCCGACCGCTTATAGGCTTCGCGTCGGGCTCGCATGACCGACCCGAGCGGGCGGTGCGCCGCCAACCCGTTCCACGGACTGAAGGCGACGCCATCGTCGACCGCGGCGATCCGCGCTTGGCTCCAGGTGTCCTGCGGTTGCACCGTGATCCGGGCCACAGTGACATAGGGGCTCTTGTCTTCGGGCCACTTAGCCGATGCGTTCTCGATCGGCATCGAATCGAGATCGACACAGAGTTGCACCCGCACCGCCCATTCACCACCGTGGGTGGCAAAGAACGCACGCACCGACTCACGGATGCCGTCCGGCTTGCCGCTCAGGTCGAGTTTCGCTTCGTTGAGCGCAACCATGCCGGCCGACACAGGCGATACGGCGACTTTCGCGACGTAGGCGCCGTGTAGGAGAGGCGCCTGCGAGTAGAACGTGTCGCCGAGGATATGCGTCTTCGCCTGGCCGGCGAACGTGGTCAGCGTGGCGCTCTGCACGCCGATCTTCTCGAGCGCCGCCTCCGCGGTCTGCGATATCGCCGAAAATACCTTCTTCAGACCATCGGACTTGTCGGTGGCTGTCGCCATCACCTTGATGTTGGCGAGGAAGGTCTTGGCGTCCGGCACGTTGAACGCGGGAGAATTGCCGAGAACATAGTCTTGTGTGTTAGAGCCTTCCGAACCGGGCAATCTCTCGCCGTCGACGCCGATCACCTTCAAGGCCATCCCGCGCGGCGTGGAGATATTGTCGTCGAGCAAGTCACCGGGGGTCGTCGACAGCCTGATCAATACCGGATAGCGCCCCGGCCGTGCATAGAGGCCCTGAGCGACCGTTGCCGGCAAATCGGCCAGCACCTCCATTTCGCCGCGCAAGATGCCGTGGCATTTGGCGTGAACCGAGCGACACGCGTGACCGGTATCCTTGAACACCGTGCGGCTTATCCCGAGCATGGCGTCCGACAAGCCGCTCGTGACGTCGTCCTCGTTGTCAAGCGTCGACTCAAACGACGGATCGTAAGGCAGAGGCGAGAGCGGCTGTGCCGGCATGGTTAACGTTCCTCGTCAATGAGCGCGCGACATCCGCATCCGTCGACCGCCACGCATGCTCATCGTCATCGTGCACCCGGCTGACCAAGTTGCGGGCGCGCTTGTAACAGATCGTATTAGGCGGCCGGTCTGCCGCCGCCGACCCTGATGCTGAACAGCGCATGAGCCTGAGCGCGCCCTAGACAGCCGGCAGCTCAGCCGCCCCCACCAATCCCCGCGCGAAATCGAGTGCGGTAAACGGGCGCAGATCGCCTGCCTGTTCACCGACCCCCACCGCATGCACCGGCAGGCCGAACTCCTCGGCCAAGGCGACGACGATGCCGCCGCGGGCGGAGCCGTCGAGCTTGGTGACGATGAGGCCGGTGACGTCGACCATCTCGCGAAACACGCGGACCTGGGCGACCGCGTTCTGGCCGGTGGTGGCGTCGAGCACGAGCAGGACGGAGTGCGGGGCGGTCGGGTCGGCCTTGCGCAGCACGCGGATCAGCTTGCGCAGCTCCTCCATCAGCGCGGTCTTGTTGTGCAGCCGGCCGGCGGTGTCGATCAGCAGCACGTCGGCGCCGCTGCTCCTCGCCGAGGCGAGGCCGTCATAGGCGAGGCCGGCGGCGTCGGCCTCCGGCTTGCCGCTGATGACGGGCGCGCCGGTGCGCTCGCCCCAGATCTGCAACTGCTCGACGGCGGCGGCGCGGAAGGTGTCGCCGGCGACGAGCACGGCGCGCAAACCCTGGTCGCGGTATTGCAAGGCGAGCTTGCCGATGGTGGTGGTCTTGCCGGTGCCGTTGACGCCGGCGACGAGAACCACGTGCGGGCGGCGGGCGGGATCGAGCACCAGCGGGCGGGCGACCGGTTCGAGGATGGCGGCGATTTCGGCGGAGAGCGCGTCGCGCACCTCCTCGTCGGTGACGTCGCGGCCGAAGCGGGTGCGGCGGAACTCGGCGATCACGCGGCCGGCGACGGCGGGGCCGAGATCGGCGCCGATCAGCAGCTCCTCGAGCTCCTCGAGCGCCGCGTCGTCGAGCTTGCGGCGGGTGAAACCGGTGGCCAGCCCGCCGCTGAGTTTTTGCGTGCTGCGGGACAGGCCCTCCTTGAGGCGGGAGAAGAAGCCGGCCATCAGGCGGCCTGGCCGATCAGGCCGACGGCGTCGGCGCCGGTTATGCGAAACGCCGAGACCGCGCCGGGCGTCGCGCCCTCGAGGCGGACGGGGCAGAAATGCTCGCTGCG
>CAXTSD010000248.1:0-4531 GCA_964246775.1 uncultured Acetobacteraceae bacterium
GTTCCTCGGCATCTGCGTCGGCATGCAGCTGATGGCCGAGCGCGGCCTCGAGCACGGCGCGACGGCGGGGTTCGGCTGGATCGCCGGCGAGATACTGCCGATGCGCGCCGAGGGGCTGCGCCTGCCGCAGATGGGCTGGAACGGGCTTCTATTCGCCGAGCCGGGGCACCCGCTGCTCGACGGGCTGATGCCGGGCGACCACGCCTATTTCGTGCACAGCTACGCGCTCAGCGGCCACGATCCGGCCGATGTCGTCGCGACCACCGATTACGGCGGCAGCGTGCCGGCCATGGTCGCGCGCGGCAATTGCGCCGGCACCCAGTTCCACGTCGAGAAGAGCCAGCAGGTGGGCTTGCGCATCCTCGGCAACTTCCTGCGCTGGTCGCCCCGATGAGGTCGCGGTGAGCGGGCTGTTCGTCTCCGGAGCGGGTGGCGAGCCGGCCTCGGGCGGCGCGACCGCGCCGCTGCTCGCCGTCGAGAAGCTCGCCGTCCTCGGCGACGACGATCTCGGCGCGCTGTGCGAGGCGACGGACGCCTCGATCATCGACGGCGGCGGCTTCGGCTGGGTGAGCCCGCCCGGCCGGCAGGCGCTCGAGCGCTATTTCCGCGGCGTGATGCTGGTGCCGGAGCGCGACCTTATCGTCGGCCGGGTCGACGGCGTGATCGTCGGCTCGGCGCAGCTGGCGCGGCCGGCGCGCAACAACGAGGCGCAGGCCTTCGCCGCCAGCATCATGCATGCCTTCGTCGCCCCCTACGCGCGCGGCCACGGGCTCGCCAGGCTGATGACGCTGCGCTGCGAGGAGGCGGCGCGCGCGCTCGGCTACCTGGTGATCAATCTCGACGTCCGCGAGACGCAGGAGGCGGCGATCGCGCTCTACGAGCAGCTCGGCTACCAGCGCTGGGGGGTGCATCCCGCCTATGCCCGCGTCGGCGGCCGCACGGTCGGCGGCATCTTCTACTACAAACTGTTGCGCGAGCTGAAGGAAGCGGATGCCAAGGCCGCGGACGCGAAGGCGGCGGGACGCTGAGCCGGGCGGCGCTCACCCTGTATCCGGCGATCGACCTCAAGGACGGCGCCTGCGTGCGGCTGCGTCGCGGCGACATCGACGACGCGACCGTGTTCTCCACCGACCCGGCGGGCCAGGCGCTGAGCTTCGAGCAGGCGGGCTGCCGCTGGCTGCACGTGGTCGATCTCAACGGCGCGTTCTCCGGCCGTTCGGTGAACGCCGAGGCGGTGGCCGCGATCCTCGCCGTCGCCCGCGTGCCGGTGCAGCTCGGCGGCGGCCTGCGCGACCGCGCCGGCATCGAGCGCTGGCTTGCCGCCGGCGTCCGCCGCGTGATCCTCGGCAGCGCCGCGGTCAGCAATCCGGCGTTGGTGCGCGAGGCGTGCCGCGCCTATCCCGGACAGGTCGCCGTCGGCATCGATGCCCGCGACGGCCTGGTCGCAACCGATGGCTGGGCCGAGACCTCGAGCCTCGGCGCGGTGGAACTCGCCAGCCGCTTCGAGGATGCCGGCGCGTGCGCTGTGATCTACACCGATATCGGCCGCGACGGCATGCTCGGCGGCGTTGATCTCGCCGGCACCGCCGCACTCGCCGCCAGCATCGCGCTGCCGGTGATCGCCAGCGGCGGCGTCGGCTCGCTTGCCGACCTGCTGGCGCTGCGCGCGGCGGCGCCCGGCATCGACGGGGTGATCGTCGGGCGGGCGTTGTATGACGGGCGGATCGGGCTTGCGGAGGCGATGGGGGTGTTGGGCTGAGGGAAGCAAGCGGTTCTTTTTCGAGAAAAAGAACCAAAAAGCTTTTATTATTAAGTATAAGCTCCAACCTGGCGGGCGCTAAAAGGACAAAAGTTTTTTGCTACTTTTTTTCAAAAAAGTAGGCCTTGCCTTACTCCGCCGCCCGCTGCGCCGGCAGCCTGGCGCGCAGCTTGCGAATGCGTCGGGCGTCGGCGTCGATCACTCGGAACTCGATGCCTGACGGGTGGCTGATGACCTCGCCGCGGGCGGGCACCCGGCCGGCCAGGGTGAACACCAGGCCGCCGACGGTATCGATGCCGGCGTGGTCCTCGTCGGTCAGACCGCGACCGACGCGCGCCTCGAACTCCTCGACCGGCAGCCTCGCGTCGAGGTCGATCGTGCCGTCCGGGCGGTCGGTCAGCATCGAGCCGGCGACCTCGTCGTGCTCGTCGCTGATGTCGCCGACGATGGTCTCGACCAGGTCCTCGATGGTGAGCAGCCCGTCGATGCCGCCATACTCGTCGACGACGAGGGCGAGGTGCATGCGCGCCTGTCGCATCTGCAGCAGCAGGTCGAGCACCGGCACCTGCGGCGCCACCATCAGCGGCTGGCGGAGGATGTCGGCGAGCTTGAACGCCTCGGGGCGGCCGCGATAGGCGTAGAGGTCCTTGATGTGGATCATGCCGACGATGTCGTCGAGCTGCTCGCCGTAGACCGGCAGTCGCGAGTGGCCCTCGCGCCGGATTTGCTCCAGAGCCTGCTCGAGCGTCACGTCGGCCTGCATGGCGACGATGTCGGCGCGCGGCACCATCACGTCGTCGGCGGCCTTGCCGGACAGGCGCAGCACGTTGTCGATCAGCGCCCGCTCCTGCCGGTCGAGCTCGGGCAGGCCGCCTGGCTGCTCCGGCGTCTCGGCGGCCTCCTCCATCAGCTCGGTGATCGAGCGGCGCAGGCCGCCATCGCCGCGCCGGCGCCGGCCGAGCAGGCCGAGCAGCGGCAGGCGGAACAGGGGCACGCGCAGGTTCGAAGGACTGCCCTGCGGGCGCGGGGCGGGGCCGGCGCCGCTCATCGGCGCTGCCACGGGTTCGGCACCCCGAGCCGGTGCAGCAGCCGCGCCTCGGCCATCTCCATGCGCCTCGCCTGCCCGGCCGCGTGGTGGTCGTGGCCGCGCAGGTGCAGGGCGCCGTGCACGACCAGGTGGGCGAGGTGCGACGCGGCGCTGCGGCGCTGGGCCGCGGCCTCGCGGCGGACGGTGCCGTAGGCGAGCACGATGTCGCCGCCGGTGATGCCGGGCGGCGGTTCGAAGGTCAGCACGTTGGTGGCGGCGTTCCTGCCGCGATGGCGCGCGTTGAGCCGGCGCACCGCGCGGTCGCTGCTCAGCACGACGCTGGCCGCACCACCTGCGAGGCGGGCGGCCCTGGCGGCGAGGCGTTCGGCCTGCGGCACGAGTCGCCGCCAGGGCGCATGCTCGACGATGATGTCGGGGGTTAGCCTACCCGACGGGATCCCTGCGTGCGCAGGGCTCCGACTACTTGGCGGTTCCATCGATCTCCCGGCGCGTCCTGGTGCGGGAGGTGTCCCGCTCGGCCGCCGCGCGCTGATCATAGGCCTCGACGATGCGTCCTACCAGCGGATGGCGCACGACGTCGCGCACGTCGAAACGGGCGATGCCGATGCCCTGCACGCCCTCGAGCGTGTCGACCGCCTCGCGCAGCCCGGAGCGCGCGCCCGGCGGCAGGTCGACCTGGGTGAGGTCGCCGGTGATCACCATGCGGGTGCCCTCGCCCATCCTGGTGAGGAACATCTTCATCTGCGCCGGCGTCGTGTTCTGCGCCTCGTCGAGGATGACGAAGGCGTGCGCCAGGGTACGGCCGCGCATGAAGGCGAGCGGGGCGACCTCGATCTCGCCATTGGCCATGCGACGGATCACCTGCTCGCCTGGCAGCATGTCGTTGAGCGCGTCGTAGAGCGGGCGCAGATAGGGATCGACCTTTTCCTTGAGGTCGCCCGGCAGGAAGCCGAGCCGCTCGCCGGCCTCGACGGCGGGGCGGGACAGCACGATGCGGTCGACGCGCCCGGCGAGCAGTTGCGCCACCGCCTGGGCGACCGCGAGATAGGTCTTGCCGGTGCCGGCGGGGCCGAGCGCGAACACCATCTCGTGCCGGCCCAGCATGTCCATGTAGGCGTGCTGTCCGGGCGAGCGCGGGCCGACGGCGCCGCGCCGGGTGCGGATCGCCGGCAGGTCGGAAAACGGCAGCCTCGGGTCGCCCTCGACGGTGTTCGCCATGCGGATCGCCGCGTCGACATCGCCCTGCTGCACGCTCTCGCCGCGCTGCAGGCGCTGATAGAGGCCGTTCAGTATCGCCCGCGCCGACTCGACGCGCGCCGGCTCGCCGCTGATCGCGACCCGGTTGCCGCGGCAGGACAGACGCACGCCGAGCCCCTGCTCGAGCCGCACCAGGTGGCGATCATGGTCGCCGAGCAGCAGCCCGAGCAGGGCGTTGTCGGCGAAGTTGAGCGTCGCGCGGTCGGGGGCGGCGAGCGCGCCGGCGGTATCGCGCGTAGCTGCAGCAGCCGGGGCGGCAGCAGCCGGGGCGACAGCAGCCGGGGCGACGCTATTTGGGGCGATGACGGTCAAGCGCAGGCTCTCTCCTCAATGAGTGCGGCTGAAAGTGAGTTGGTGTTGGCCCGCTTGATCGTCACCACCGTCTCGGTGCCGATCAGCGCCTCGGCGGCGATGCCGGCCGGCAGATCGAGATGCACCGGCTGCTGCCGCCCCGGCTGCTGCAGCTA
>CAXTSD010000249.1:0-4526 GCA_964246775.1 uncultured Acetobacteraceae bacterium
ATGCAGGGCGTCGCGCGCCGACGCCCTGCATTGGCTGGTCGAGGGCGGCGACGCCGGCAGGCAGGTCGGCCAGCATCTGTCGGGCACGCTGCCGGCGAGCGTGCACCCCGGCGACGTGGTGACCCACGCGGTCGACGTCATGCTGCAAGCCGACCAGGGCCGCCTGCCGGTGACCGACCCCGCGAGCGGGGCGCTGGTCGGCCTGATCAGCCGCAAGGACCTGCTGCAGGTCAGGGCCGGCGTCACCCGTCTCGAGAGCGACCGACGCGCTTACTTCAAGCGGCGGAGCTGAGATAGTAAGTAAGCGGTTCTTTTTCGAGAAAAAGAACCAAAAAGCTTTTATTTATTTAAGCTATGCCCCTCCCACAGGCGCCTAATAAATAAAAGTTTTTTGCTGCTTTTTTTCAAAAAAGCAGGCCTGTCTTCCTCAACCTCGCCGGTTTGACACGCGCCGACCGCCTCCGTAACGTTTTCCGTAACGCCGGCGACAGATCGGCAGCGGGGAGACGACCATGAACGCGATTTGCTCCTGCCGCCTGGCCGGCGTCGTCGGGCTGCTGGCGACGGTGATCGTCGGCTTGCCGCCGGCGCGCGCGGCTGACCGCGCTTCTGGCGAGATACTGTGGGACCAGTTCGGCATTCCGCACATCTACGGCCCGGACGTGCTGACCGTCGTGCGCGGGCTCGGCTATGCCGAAATGGAAAACCACGCCGAGACGCTGCTGAGCAACGTCGCCGCGGCGCGCGGCCGCAGCGCCGAGTATTTCGGCGCCGGCGCCAACAACGCGAACGTCACCAGCGATATTGGGGTCCGCACCGAGGACATTCCCCGCCGCGCCCAGGACTGGCTCGATCGCGGCGGCGACGAGCAGCGCAGGATCATCGCCGCCTTCGCAGAAGGCGTGAACGAATACGCCGCCCGCCACGAAGCGACCATCGACCCGATTTTCCGCCGCGTGCTGCCCTTCGTCGCGACCGACGTCACCGCCGGCGAGCAGAACAGCATCAACTTCACCTTCATGCCCGAGCAGGACAACCTGCCGGCGCTGATCGCCGCTTGGCAGGCCGGCGGCATCGAGGCCGCGAACGCGGTGGCGCGCAGCTTCACGCCGAGCGGCTCGAACGGCTGGGCGATCGCGCCGCGCAAGAGCGCCACGGACAACGTGATCCTGATGGGCAACCCGCATCTGCCCTGGGGCAACAACGCTCCGGTGCCGGGGCTCGGCCTGTATCAGTGGATGGAGGCGAACCTCGTCATCGGCGCGCCGGAGCGCCCGTCGCTCAACGCGAGCGGCGTCGTGTTCATGGGCTCGCCCTTCCTCGGCATCGGCTACAGCGACCGCATCGGCTGGACGCATACCAACAACACCATACAGAACACCAACCTCTACGAGCTGACGCTGAACGCCGACGGGCGCTACGCCTACGCCAACGGCTCACGCGCGCTGTCGCACCGCACCGACACGCTACAGGTGCGCCAGCCGGACGGCTCGCTCACCGCCGAAACGATCGGCATCGACGCCTCCGAGCAGGGCCCGATCATCGCCCGCAACGGTGCGAGGGCGCTGGCGCTGCGCGTCGCCGGGCTCGACCAGCCGGCGCTCGTCACCCAGTACTGGGCGATGATACGCGCCCGCAACCTCGCCGAGTTCATCGACGCCAACGCGGCGCTGCAGATGCCGTTCTTCAACGTCGTCTACGGCGACCGCGACGGCCACATCATGTATCTGTTCGGCGGCCGCCAACCGGTACGGCGGCCAGGCGATTGGGGCCAATACAGCGGCATTCTCGACGGCAGCGACCCGTCGCTCGTCTGGCGCCGGACGTTCTCCTGGTTTGCGCTGCCGCGCGCCATCGACCCGCCGGGCGGCTTCGTCGCCAACAGCAACAACCCGCCCTGGACCTCGTCCTTCCCGCAGGTGCCGACCGACGATCCGGCCAGGTTTCCCGCCTACATCGCGCCGCAATTCATGGACCTGCGGCCGCAGAACGCCGCGCGCTTCCTGCTCGGCGCCGGGCGGCTCGCGCTGGGCCAGGTGCTCGCCGGCAAGGAGTCCGTGCACATGCTGCTCGCCGACCGGGTGCTGCCCGACCTGATCGCGGCCGCCGACGCCTCGGGCGACCCGACCGCGCGCGCCGCCGCCGCCGTGCTCGCCACCTGGGACCGCAACGCCGAGCCCGCCAGCAAGGGCGCGGTGCTGTTCGAGCGCTGGTGGAGCATCGTCAGCGCCAACCCGGCGATCGCCCGCGACACCACGATCGACTTCTACACCCCGCACCCGCGCTTCCGCATCGGCTGGTCGGCGAATGACCCGCTGAACACGCCGTCAGGCCTCGCCGAGCCGGTCGCGACGCTGCCCGACCTGATTGCCGCGGCGCGGCAGGTGCAGGCGTCCTACGGCGCGCTCGACGTCGCCTGGGGCGCGGTGCACAAGACCGTGCTGGTGTCGCGGGGTCCGGCTTATGCCGTGAACGGCCTGCTGTCTCAGGATCCGGTCAGCGGCGCCGACGGCCTGTTCGGGCCGGTGCGCGTCGTCAACGCCTTTCCGGCGCCCGACGGCAGCGGACAGCTCTGGTCCTATGGCGGCGACGGCTACGTGCAGCTGGTGGAGTTCACGCCGCAAGGTGCGAAGGCGCAGGCGCTGCTCACCTACGGCAACGCCTCCCGGCCCGGCTCGCCGCACATCGCCGACCAGTTGCCGTATTACGACGCGAAAACCCTGCGCCCGGTCTACCGCACCCGCTCGGACGTCGAACAGCACACCCTCGCCAGGGAGGATTTCTAGCAGGCTGCTGAAAACGCCGAAGGCGCTTTTCAAAGCGTGATCAAGTCCAAGGCAAGGGGCTTTGCCCCCCATCTTCAAGCGGAGACCCCATCAAAGGCGGAGCCTTTGAAATCCATTCGTTTAAAGGGGGTCTGGGGTCCACTGACCCCAGCGTCGGGTCCCATCGCACTTGTGCGATGGGTGCCCGGGTCGAGGGCAGCGCCCTCGCCTTACTACCACACTCGTTAATAAGTAACACAGCATATGTTACTGTTAGATGCCGAAATCGTGAACGCAACACGCACTTAGCGATTTCGGTTCTACTCAAAGTATCTTCCAGGCTCGCGCGACTGTGTGCGACAGTTCAAGCGGGCGGCCGTCGTGCGCGGCTCGCCTAGCTTGTTTCCTGGATAAGGACGAGATGAGCGAAGCGAGAACTCCCTGCCTGGCCGGCTGGGCTGCCGAGGCTTGCGTCGGCTCCAGACCCGCATGAGGTTGACCCTGCCGTCCGGCCCGGCGCACCTCACCTATTGTACCAACGTCCACCGCGGCGAGAGCTGGACCGAGACCTTCGCCGCCTTGCAGCTTCACCTGCCGGAGGTGAAGCGGCAGGTTTCGCCGGGTGCCGCGATGGGCGTCGGCCTGCGCCTGTCCGCCATCGCGGCCGAGGCGCTCGACGCGCCGGCCGAGCTCGACGCCTTGCGCGGCTTTCTCGACCGCGAGGACCTCTACGTCTTCACCATCAACGGCTTCCCCTACGGCCGTTTCCACGGCGAGCCGGTCAAGCAGCAAGTGTACGCCCCGGACTGGCGCGAGCCGGAACGGCTCGCCTACACCGACCGACTGGCGAGCCTGCTGGCGGCGCTGCTTGCCGACGAGCCAGGGCTGACCGGCAGCGTCAGCACGGTCCCCGGCGCCTTTTGCGCCGCCAGCGCCGCGCCGGATGCGCGTAAAACCGTCGCCGAGGCGCTGCTGCGGCACGTGGCGCACCTCGCCGCCCTCGAGGATCGCACCGGCCGACGCATCGTGCTGGCGCTGGAGCCGGAGCCGATGTGTCTGCTGCAGACCACCGCCGACGCGGTCGATTTCTTCGAGGACCACCTGTTCAGCGCCGCCGCAATCGCCCGCTTCGCCGCGCTGTCCGGCCGCGCGGCGGCGGAGCGCCTGCTGCGCCGCCACCTCGGCCTGTGCCTTGATGTCTGCCACGCCGCCGTCGCGTTCGAGGAGCCCGCGCACAGCCTCGCCCTGCTGCGCGGCGCCGGGATCGCGGTCGCCAAGCTGCAGCTCTCCTCGGCGCTCGCCGTGCCGCGCATGGACCAGGCGGCCGCCGGGCTGCTGGCGCGGTTCGATGACGGCGTCTACCTGCATCAGGTGGTCGAGCGCGGACCGCAGGGGCTGGTGCGTTTCCTCGACCTGCCAGAGGCGCTCGCCGCCCGCGCCGGCGCCGACGACGCGTTCGATGGCGGCGCGCGGGAATGGCGCGTGCACTGCCACGTGCCGGTGTTCCACGACGCGTTGTCCGGCGATCTGGCGACGACGCAGCCGGTGCTGCGCGACGTGCTGGCCCGCCAGCGCGCCGACGGCATCAGCGCGCATCTGGAGGTCGAGACCTACACCTGGGACGTGCTGCCGCCGGAGTTGCGGGCGGCCAGCATAGATACCGCGATCGCGCGCGAGGTCGCCTGGGTGCGCGACTGCCTGGCGCCCGACTGCCTGGCGCCCGACTGCCTGGCGCCCGACTGCCTGGCGCCCGACTGCCTG
>CAXTSD010000250.1:0-4524 GCA_964246775.1 uncultured Acetobacteraceae bacterium
TCAGGTGAATCGGCCCACCAAATCAAAAGCTAGTGGGAAAATGTGACGGACCTATCCGTCAGATTTTATCCACTAGAAGATCTGGATGTGGCTCTTGAAGCCGATGAACAGGGCGTCGTTGATATTGTTCTGCGCGTTGGGGCGGAAGATATACTGGAAGTCAGGCTGGAAGTTCACCCCGCGATAGACGTGGATGTCGTAGTTGACCTCGAGCGTCTCCTCATGGCGCTGCACCCCCGTCGCACCGCCGGAGATCGGCAACCCGAACTGGATTTCGTCCGCCTGGGTGCTGGCGAGATAGTTGGAGACCTCGGTGTAGCTGAACAGCAGGCCGGCGGTGTCGTCGGGGCGCGAGGGCAGGAAGCCGCGGTCGAGGGCGCCGGCGTAGTAGAACTCGGCGCGCTGCGACGTCGTCGGGTCGTTGTGCACGTAGCCGCCGAGCACGGTGATGCCCTGGTTCTCGCCAGGGCCGTTGCGCGTCAGCATCTGGTCGACGGCGACGTAGGCCGACGTTCTGCCCTTGCGGACCTTTGGCGCCAGACCGCTCAAGACGTAGGGTGCGCCGTTCACGTCGATATAGTCGTCGCCAACCGACGAATTGCTGTAGGCGAAGCCGGCCTTGTAGTGGCCGGTCAGCTTGTCCGGGCCGAAGGATGGCTCGTAGCCCAGTTCGACCGGGAACACCTCGCCGGTGATGTCCGCCCCGTCGAACTTGAAGCCGGAGCGCTGGTAGGTGTCGGTGTAGATGCCGCTCTCGACGTCATACAGGCCGACCTGGATATAGGCGTCGCGCACCGGACGCGCGCGCAGGCGGGCGCCCCAGGACGCGTCAGGATAGGAGCTGATGGCGCTGTTGTCGGTGAAGCCCTTGGGGTTGCCGCAGAGCGAGTTGCTCATGAAGTTACAGTTGAGCGGCGAGGCGTCGAAATCGTTCAGCACCGGCATGCGGCCGAAGGCGATGTCCATGCGGCCGTTCGCGAACGTCTCTTCGCCGTAGGTGTAGACCAGATGGACGGCGACGTTGCCGCCGGCGCCATAGATTTCCTGCACCGGGTTCAGGTTGTCGCCGAAGATGCTGGAGAGGTTGGCGCCGTAGCGGCCGACGAAGACGGTGTGCGTCGCAAAACCGGTGATGCCGGCGAGACGCTCCCAATCGACGTCGGCTTCAAGGCCGTACTGGCCGGCATCGGTCGCGGCGTGGGTCAGGCCGCCGCTGACGTTGCCGCCGAATTCGTTGATGTTGTCGAACTCGACGACGATGCCGAGATTGCGCAGCTGGCTCTTCAGACCGTACGGGTCGACCAGCAGCGCCTCGGGCTGCGGCAGCGGCGGCACGAAGGATTGCGCCGCCGCGGGCGGCGGCACCGTCGAGAGCTGGGTGCTCGGCCCGATCGAAACGCCGCTGTTGATGTTCTGCGCCATCGCGGCGCCGGCCGACAGGCTGAGCGCGGCCGCGGCCGTCAGGCCAAGCCTGAGGCGACTGCACCCTGCCCTCGCCCCGGTGTCCCCGACTCTGTTCATCATCATGTCTCCCCAGACTGTCCCGACAGATTAGGTGCTGCCGTTTGCGGTGCATTGGCCTTGCGTCGAACGCCGGAACGTTTCGCTTCGGCAATCCCCAAAGTTACTGCCTCAAGACCACGACGCTCGCAAGACATTCGCGGCGCGTTGCGGGCGAGCACGCGCCTTTGAACGCACGGATTATCTTAGCTGTGTCCGCGATGCCGCTGTTTGGCACCACAACCTTATTGTGCTTTGCAGCAGATCAGCGCCGGCATCACGCTTCTGATCATCGCATTTGCCAAAAGACGGAGGTCCGCTCGTCTGCCGCTGTGGCAACCGGACCAGACCTGACGCTGCGGGCCTTGCGCCCCGAGGCGCGGCGCGATCGTGACTTTACCAAGCCCAGCCAAGCTGCTTCCCTTCAACCGGACAGCGGGCGGCGCCGAGGTTCCGGCCGGCAGGGATGGCGACATGACGACAGAGCGCGAAAAGGCGTCCGGCATTCGACTGCGGCTTTTGGGACGCGCATGCCGGCGCTAGCGGCACCGGCCGTCGCCATCATCGGCGCCGGCTTCAGCGGCACGTTGCTCGCGCTGCACCTGCTGCAACGCGCGCCGGCGCAGACGCGCGTGGTGCTGATCGAGCGCAACGCGCAGTTCGGCCGCGGCCCCGCCTATTCGACCGGCAACGCCTCGCACCTGCTCAACGTACCCGCCGGCAAGATGAGCGCGTTCCACTCCCGCCCCGACGATTTTCTCGACTGGCTGCGGACGCAGCAGGCCGGCGACGCGGCGCCGGCGCCCGCATCCTTCGTGCCGCGTCGCATGTTCGGCCGCTATGTGCGCCATCTGCTGAACCTGGAGATGAAGTCGCCGGAGCGCGGCGATCAGCTCGAGCTGGTGCGCGGCGACGTGCTCGACCTCGCGACCCAGCCAGGCGGCGTCACGCTCCGGCTGGACCGCGACCGCACGATGACGGTCGACCGCGTGGTGCTGGCGATCGGCAACTTTCCGCCGGCGCCGCCGCCCGTCGCCGATATGAGCTTCTACGACAGCGACGCCTATCGCGCCGACCCCTGGGCGGCGGATGCGATGGAGGCGCTCGATCCTCGGTTGCCGGTGCTGCTCATCGGCACCGGACTGACCGCCATCGACACCATCATCTCGCTGCTCGACGGCGGCCACCAGGGTCCGATCACGGCGCTATCGCGACGCGGGCTGGTGCCGCAGCGTCATGCAGGCGACAGCGCCGCCGCGGCGCCGCCCGACACCGACAGCTTTCCGACGCGAGTGAACGCGCTGGCCCGCTCGCTGCACTGGCGCAGCGGGCAAGCGGCGGCAAGCGGCGGCAGCTGGCAGTCAGTGATCGATGAGCTGCGGCCGATCACCACCGACGTCTGGCAGGCGATGTCGCTGGCGGACCGCATGCGTTTCCTGCGCCATCTGCGGCCCTGGTGGGACACCCATCGCCACCGGGTCTCGGCGCAGGTGGCGGAACGCATAACCGCGGCGCGCGCCTCCGGCCGCCTGCGCATCCTGGCGGGACGGATACGCAGCTTTGACAGCGACCCCGACGGGCTGGTGAGCGTGCGCTATCGACCACGCTTCAGCGAGGCGCTGGCGGAGGTGCGCGTCGGCCGCGTCATCAACTGCGCCGGGCCGGACGCCGACTACTCGCGCATACGCGACCCGCTGGTGCGCCAGCTGCTAGGGCGCGGGCTCGTGCGGCCCGACCCGCTCTGCCTCGGGCTCGACGTGACCGGCAATTGCGCGCTGCTCGATCGCGACGGGGCGATCTCGCGCCGGCTGTTCGCGGTCGGGCCGGTGACGAAAGGCACGTTCTGGGAGATGACGGCGGTGCCGGACATCCGTCAGCAGGCGGAGTTCCTCGCCGGTCAGCTCGCCGCCCAGATCGCGGCCGCGACCAGACCCGCCGCGGCAGGGCTGCGTCGGGCGAGCTGACGTGACGACGCGGGTCGTGCGCAACAACGGCACGCCGCGCATCACGGTGATCGGCGGCGGCCTGGCCGGGGCCGCCTTCGTGCTGCACCTGCTGCGCGACCACGACCCGTGCGTCGGCGTAACACTCGTCGAGCCGGCGCCGGTGCTTGGCTCGGGGCTCGCCTACGGCACGATCGATCCCGTGCACAGGGTCAACGTCGCGGCGAGCCGGATGTCGCTGCTCAGCGAGCAGCCGGGACATTTCGACGACTGGCTGCGGCGGCGCGGCATGCCGGCCGAGGATCCGGCCGGGGTAATGCCGGACGGGCGGCTGTATCCGCGTCGCGCGCTCTACGGCCGCTATGTGAACGAAACGCTTACCCTCGCGATGGCCGGGGCGCAGGCCGTGGTGCGGCACGTCCGGGCGCGCGCGGTTGCGGCGAGCCCGGGCGGCGGCGGTTTTATCGTTCGGCTCGAGGATGGCGAGGCGCTGGTCGCCGACGTGCTGGTGCTGGCGGTCAGCCACAGCGCGCCCGAACTGCCGAGCGTGCTGCAGCCGCTTGCGGGCGACCCGCGGCTGATCGCCGATCCCTGGCGGCCTGATGCGATCGCGGCGGTGCCGGGCGAGGGGCGCGTGCTCGTGCTCGGCACCGGGCTCACCGGCTGCGACGTCATCGCCAGCCTGCGCTCGCGCCAGGACGTTCGTGCACGCCGCGGCGGCACGCAGCCGATCACCACGGTGTCGCGTCGCGGTCTGTTGCCGCGGCCGCGGACGCTGCTGCCGGTCGCACCGTTCGGGACCTTTGATGCGCCGCCGGCGACGAGCGCGCTGGCGCTGCTGCGCCGGGTGCGCGAGGCGGTGGCGCAGACCGCCTCGCTTGGTCGCCCCTGGGAGGACGTGATCGACGCGTTGCGCGTCCAGGCGCGCTCGGTATGGGGCGCGCTGGCAGTCGAGGAGCGGCGGCGGCTGCTGCGCCACCTGCGGCCGTTCTGGGACGCGCACCGCTTCCAGTCGGCGCCGCAGATCGACGCGGTCGTGCAGGCCGCCTTGGCGGATGGCGGGCTCGAGCTGCTGGCCGCG
>CAXTSD010000251.1:0-4502 GCA_964246775.1 uncultured Acetobacteraceae bacterium
TGATCAGGAAGGTCTGGTTGGTCAGGCCGCTGCGCGTCTCGCCCTGGTTCGAGAACTCGCTCGTGAAGGTGTCCTCCTGGCGCGACGGTGCGCTATACATCGGGTCATAGATGAGATTGCCGACGTTGAGGGCATCATAGGTGTAGTTGACCAGCGTCGTCAGATCGAAGCTCTTCGGCAACGCGAAGGTGACCGGGGCGCTGGCGTCGTAAGTCTGCGGGAAGCTCTGGATGGATTGGTTGTCGGCGCGCTTGAGACCGATATTATTATCCGAGAACTGTTGATAGGTGGAGTAGGGATTGGGCACGGTCTTGTCGCTCGGCGACACGCCGGTCACGAACGAGTTGCCGTTGAAGCCGAGCACGTTCAGCGTATACGACGGCAAGGCGACGCCGTTCTGCTTCTCGCTGATCGTGAGCGTGCCGAGCGCCGTAGGATCGTCGGCCGGCGGCGTCGTGGTGACGGCGGTTATGGTGAAGGTGGTGTTCGCGAGGCCGGCGCGTACCTCGCCCTGGTTCGCATACTGGTAGGCGAAGGTGTAGCTGCCGGTCGTCGGGCTCGAGGACGCGGGGTCGAGACCGAGATTGCCGACGTAGAGGCCCGGGAACGTAACGTTCAGGAGCGCATTGAGAGTGCCGGTCGAACCAGACATGGCGACGAAATCCTCTGCTGAGCACGGGTGGCGAGAACCGGCGGGCCGGCATTGATGATGGCGGACGGAGTGCTAGCAGGCACGGCGGCAAACCGTACGATCGTTTGCGTGCAAGTTTTATGACAGTTTGTCATCGTTGTGCATGGCCGTTCCGCGATCCACACGTAAAACGTGTATTAAGTAGAATGGCTTAAATAACGAAACAGTAAAACGCTTGTCATCGATCCGTCACGACATGGCGTCAGACTGACAAGTGGTTAACGGCTGCACCCGCAGCCGCGCCGCCCCGCGCGGCCATGCCCCCGCTTCCAAGGATCATTCAATGACCGTATTCACGACCAGGAAGGCGTTGCTCGCCGCGGCCCTGTTGGCGACCACGTCGACATCGGCGATGGCGCAGTCCTCCACCGTATACGGTGGCGGCTCGACGCTGGCGGCCGCCGTCTATAACGGCCAGTTCAACGCTTACAGCTCGGCCAATCCGAACGCGTTGTTCAATTACGCGCCGACCGGCAGCGGCGCGGCGCAAACCTCGTTCCTCAACAACGATCCGGTGACCTCGTTCGGCTACCCTGCCGGCACCACGGTCGACTACGCCGCCAGCGACGCGACGCTGAGCGCCGCCCAGATCGCGAGCTTCCCGACCGCGAGCAACGGCAACCTGGTCCAGATCCCGAGCTTCGGCACCCCGATCACCATACCGTTCAACCTCGCCGGCAAGACGTCGAATGGCGCCCTCGCGCTGAGCGACGCCGAGGTCTGCGGCATCTTCTCCGGCCGGCTGACCGACTGGAGCCAGGTCGGCGGCTCGGGCGTGTCCGGCACGATCTACGCGGTCTATCGCGGCGACGGCAGCGGCACCAGCTTCCTGCTCACCCAGCACCTTGCCGCGGTCTGCAACAGCAGCAATTCGAACGTGACCTTCGCCGCCAGCACCAGCTTCGCCTCCAACTTCCCCGGCGGCGTTCCGGCGACACTGCATGCGGCGACCGGCTCTCCGGGCGTCGCCGCGGCGATCAACGGCAACGCGCTCGCCGTCGGCTATCTGACCCCCGACCTCACGCGCATCTCGCCGAACCGCGCCGGCAGCGCGACCGCGCCTTACGTCGCCAGCGTCAACGGCGTGCTGCCGACCTCGTTGAACGTCGCGAACGCGCTGTCCACGGCGCCGGCGCCCAGCGGCTCGGCGCAGATCAACGACCCGGCCGCCTACGTGCCGGCGATCGCCGCCCCGTCGAGCGGCTACCCGATTGTCGGCTTCACGACGCTCGAGTTCAGCCAGTGCTACAAGGACGCCGGCGTCGCCAACACGATCGCCGACTTCATCAACAACCTCTACACCAGCGTTCCTTACGAGAACCTGATCACCAGCAACGGCTTCTCGGTGGTGCCGAGCACCTTCTCGAACGTGATCCTGAATAATATCTACAACAACAACAGCGGCTACAACGCCGACATCCAGAACGCGACGGTGTGCACGGGCGGCAAGGGCCGCTAATCACCACCGCTCCGCAAGTCGACACAAGTAGAGGGCGGCCTGGGCGAGGCCGCCCTCTTTCTATCTGATCCGCCTTCTGTCCGCCTGGCTCTATCCGCTTGCCGGTCCGCGGCTTGCCTGGCGCCGAACCTGGTGGCATGGCACGCGCGCCACAGGGTGAGACGCCGGACGATGCTGCTCGAAGCGCTGATCGCCTTCGTCATTGCCGCGCTCTCGCTTGCCGGCCTTTATCAAGGCGCGACCGTCGCAATCGCGAGCGCCGACGTCGCGCAGCGCTATGAACAGGCGCTGTCGCGGGCGCGCTCGCGTCTCGACGCGGTCAGCCATTCCGCCCTCTCGCCGAGCGACACGCGCGGCGAGGACGGCGGCGGCTACACCTGGCGCGTGCGGGTCAGCGTCGTCGGTTCGGCCGTCGATCTGCTGGCGGAGACGGATGCTTCTCGCGGCGCGCCGCCGCGCCAGGTCTCGCTCTATGCCGTCGACGTCGCCGTCGCCTGGCAGCAAGCCGGCGCGCGGCGGCAGGTCCAGCTGGCGACCGAAACGATCGGCCCGGCGGCGGCGATCGGGCCGTGACACCGTCGCGCGACGGGCAGACCGGCTTCACCCTGCTCGAAGTCCTGGTCGTGCTCGTCGTGCTCGGCCTGCTGATGGTGCTGATGAGCCAGGCCACGCGCTTCGGCACGGCGGCCGTGACCCGCGGCGCCCGCGTCGCCGAGACCACCGAGGCCGTCGACGCGACGGAGCGCGTGCTGCGCCAGTTGATCGCCGCGGCACAGCCGGGAGAGCGGCGGGCGGCAAGCTTTCGCGCCGACGCCCGCACGCTCGCCTTTGTCGCCCGCCTGCCGCCGACGCTCGCCGACGCGCCTGGCATCGCCCCGGCGGTCGACGCCGTGGTCAGCCTGCGGCTCGATGACGCGAGCCGGCTGTCGCTGGTGCTGACGCCGCGCTTTGCCGACCTCAACGCCGCCACGCCGCTGCCCGCCTCCCGCCTGCTCGACCACGTCGCCCGCTTCGCCGTCGCCTTTCACGACGCCAGCGGCTGGCACGCCGCCTGGACGGCCGGCGCGCTGCCCGATCTGGTGCGCCTCAGCATCGGCTTCTCGGACGGCCGGCACTGGCCGGACATCGTGGTCGCGCCCCGCACCGGTCCTTCCGCTGCTTGACGGCCGCTTCTTGACGGCTCGGCACGCGCAATCGGGCTTCGCGCTGGTGCTCGTGCTGTGGATGCTGGTGCTGATCGGCCTGCTGCTCAGCACGCTGCTACTCGGCGGACGCAATGCGGTGCGGATCGGCGCCAATGCGCGAGCCGCCGCCGCCGCCGCCGCCGCCGCCGACGGCGCCGTGCAGGAGGCGGTGTTCCGACTGCTCGCCCGCCAGTGGCGGCCCGATGGCGGCCCCTACACTGTCCGCATCGGCGCCTGCGACGCGAGCGTCGCCATCGTCGACGAGGCCGGCCGCATCGATCCCAATGACGCGCCGCACGCGCTGCTTGTCGCCCTGCTGGTCCGCCTCGGCGAGGACAGACCGGCGGCGGAAAAACTCGCCGACGTGATCGCGCTGTGGCGTCAGCGGGGCGCCGCCAGCGGCCCGCAGGCGGCGCGCTATCAATCGGCCGGCCTGAACTGGCGGCCCGGCGGCCGCGCCTTCCGCAGCCCCGCCGAACTCGGCCAGGTGATCGGCATGACGCCCGAGCTGCTGGCCCGGCTCGTCCCGCATCTGACCGTGCTGCATCAGGGCGACGTGGTCTGGCAGGCGGCCGATCCGGTCGTGCGCGCCGCGATCGACGATGCGCGCAAGGCCGGCCTGGTGTTCGCCGGCATCCCGCCCGATCCGGATCTCATCGTGCTGATCCGCGCCGATGCGCACGCTGTTGCAGGGGGCGCCGGGGTCGCCTCGGCCGCCCGCGCCTCTGCGCAACGCAGCGCCGAAATCCGCATCCGCGCCAGGCCGGCTGCCGGCGAGGCGCTGTTCACGGTGTACGAGTGGCGTTAGCCGGCGTCATCAAACCGTCAACGAACCCACACGGCACGTCTGCTACATGCACCCGACCACGGGTGAGATGAACGGCGTGTTTCCGGCTGACGCGTGCCGCCTGCCCTCGTTGCGATCGGCGCTGTTGCTCGGCGCGAGCCTCAGCGCGCTGTCGACCGGCCGCGCCGAAGCCGCCGGGCCGGTGCTGTCGTCGGCGTGGCTCGCCGGCATCCAGGCCCGCCAGATGGGTGTCGCCGCGTCCGGCCTGTCGACCCTGCCCGGTGCCGCGGCGAGCGGCATACCGACCAGCCAGGCCGGCCGCGTCCAGCAATCGCTCGCCAGCATGCAGCGCGCCGCCCAGGCCATCGCCGGCCTGCGGGC
>CAXTSD010000252.1:0-4494 GCA_964246775.1 uncultured Acetobacteraceae bacterium
GAGGGGCTTTGCCCCTCGACCCCATTAAAGGCGGAGCCTTTAAAATCCATTTCTTTACGCACCGGCGGGCAAGCTCCGTGGGTCGGCAAGGGACTAAAAGGCTTCGCCAAACAAGAAAATAAATGCCGGTCTGGGCCGGCTCGGCCCAGCGGGTCCAGGGCAGAGCCCTGGCCTTACTTTCCCTGGCCTTTCTTCCCCTAAAACCCAAGTATCGCCTTCGCCACAATATTGCGCTGGATTTCGTTCGAGCCGCCGTAGATCGAGACCTTGCGCCAGTTGAAATACGTCGGCGCCGCTTCGGCCGCGTAGTCCGGGCCGATCGACATCGGGTCGTTGTCGCCCTCCGCCTCGGCGTCCGGCACGTACGGCATCGCGTACGGTCCGACCAGGTCCATCAGCAGCTCGGTGGTCGCCTGCTGGATTTCGGAGCCCTTGATCTTGAGGATGGAGCTCGCCGGGTTGGGCTTGCCGCGGGCGTGGTTGCGCTCGCTGGCGACGACGCGCAACTGCGTCATCTCGAGCGCGCGCAGCTCGATCTCGATCGCGGTCAGTTTTTCGCGGAAGTTGCGGTTTTCGATCATCGGCGTGTCGCCGACGCGCTCGAGTTTCGCGAGCTGGCGCAGGCGGATCAGCCGCGCCTTCGAGACGCCGACGCGGGCGATGCCGACGCGCTCGTTGCCGAGCAGGAACTTCGCGTAGTCCCAGCCGCGGTTCTCCTCGCCGACGAGGTTTTCCGCCGGCACGCGCACCTCGTCGAACCACACCTCGTTGACCTCGTGGCCGCCGTCGATGGTCTGGATCGGGCGCACGGTGATGCCCGGCGTCTTCATGTCGATCAGGATGAACGAGATGCCCTCCTGGCGCTTGGCCGCCTTGGGGTCGGTGCGGCACAGGCAGAAGATCCAGTCGGCATATTGCGCGAGCGTGGTCCAGGTCTTCTGGCCGTTGACGACCCACTCGTCGCCCTCGCGCCGCGCGGTGGTGCGCAGGCTCGCCAGATCGGAGCCGGCGCCGGGCTCGGAGAAGCCCTGGCACCACCAGATGTCGAGGCTCGCGGTCGCCGGCAGGAAGCGCTGCTTCTGCGCCTCGCTGCCGAACTCGGCGATCACCGGGCCGACCATCGAGGTGTTGAAGGCGAGCGGCGCCGGCACCGAGGCGGTCTGCATCTCGTCGAGCCAGATGTAGGACTGCACCGAGGTCCAGTCCTTGCCGCCATAGGCGATTGGCCAATGCGGCACCGCGATGCCGGCGTCGTTCATCTTGCGCTGCGTGGTGGTGAGGTCCGCCTTCGAGACGTGCTCGCCGCGCCCGGCCTTCTCGCGTATCTCGGCCGGTATTTCGGTGCGGAAGAACTGGCGCATCTCGTCGCGGAAGCGGCGTTCGTCGGCGGTGAAGCTCAGATCCATGAACGGCTCCTTAGTGGGTGGCGGCTTGCGCCTCGGCCTCTTCGTCGGCGAGCGTCTTGCGCGACAGCTTGCCCACCGGGGTACGTGGCAGCACATCGCGAAATGCAAGGGCGGTCGGCAGCTCGTGCCGCCCGAGCTTGTCGCCAAGAAAGCCGCGCAAGGTCTCGAGGCTGAACGGCTCGGCGCCGTCGCGCAGCTTGACGAAGGCCTTGGCGGACTGGCCGCGATAGCTGTCGGCGATGCCGATGACGGCGCATTCCTCGACCGCGTGGTGCTCGTAGATCGCGTCCTCGATCATCCGCGGATAGACGTTGAAGCCGCCGGAGATGATCATGTCCTTCTTGCGGTCGACGATGGTGAAGTTGCCGGCGGCGTCCATGTGGCCGACGTCGCCGGTCAGCGCATAGCCGTCGATGAACGCGGTGGCGTTCTCCTCGGGGCGGTTCCAGTAGCCGCCGGTCACGTTCGGCCCGCGCACGCGCAGCTCGCCCACCTCGCCCACCGGCAGCACCCGGCTCGGATCACGCAAATCCGCGACGTCGAGCTCGACGCCGGGCAGCGGCACGCCGATGACCCCGGCGCTCATCTCCGCCCCGGGCAGAACGTGGGTGCCGGCGGACGCGGTCTCGGTCATCCCCCAGCCGCCGCCGACCCGTCGCCCGCTCAGCGCCTCGAAGCGCTGCGCGACCTCGCCAGGCAGCGCGGCGCCGCCGCAACTCGCGCTGCGCAGCGAGGACAGGTCGCGCTGGTTGAGGTCCGGCTGGGCGACCAGGCCGATGAACATCGTCGGCACGCCGGGAAACACCGTGGCGCGGCCGGTTTCGATGTCGTCGAGCGTCTGCACCGGATCAAACCGCAGGCGCAGCATGATCTCCACCCCGCCCTTGAGGCAGCGCAGCAGCACCGTGGTCAGCATGTAGATGTGAAACAGCGGCAGCACGCCGAGCACCCGGTCCTCAGGGCGCCAGCTCTGGCCGATGCCGTCGAACCAGGCCTCGTAGATCGAGGTCGACGCGGTCAGGTTCGCGTGCGTCAGCATTGCCGCGCGCGGCAGCCCGGTGGTGCCGCCGGTATATTGCAGCACCGCGACGTCGCCTGGCGCACGGCCCGGCCAGTCGCCGCCGGGATCCCCCTCGCCGAGCTGGGCGAAGGTCAGGATGCGCGCATCCTCGGGGATCGGCTGGGTCGCGGCGCCCGGCCCCCAGGCGGCGTCCTGCCCGACCACCAGATGGTCGATCAGGCCCTGCTGCAGCAGCCCGATCGCCTGCGGCAGCATGGTCGAGAAATCCGGCGCGATCAGCACCCGGGCGCCGCTGTCGAGGAGCTTGCGCGCCAGCGCGCGCGGCGGATCGAGCGGGCTGAGATGCACGACGATGCCGCCGGCGCGCAGCACGGCGAAGAAGCCGATCGGGTGATACGGCACGTTCGGCAAATAGAGCGCGACCGTCGTGCCCGGCCCGACGCCGAGCCGGCGCAGACCGGATGCCGCGCGCTCCACCCGCTCGCCGAACTCGGCGAAGCTGATGCGTCGGCCGCGGAACTCGATGAACGGCTTGTCGCCATAGGCGGCGAGCGCGGTGTCGAGCATCTGCGGCAGAGTGTTGACGGTGAGCGGCGCGTCCCAGCGCAGCCCGTCGGGATAGGACGCCTCCCAGGCGAACGGTCGGCGGCCCATCAGGCTGCCGCCGGGGCGGCGAAACTCTTGTTCTCGGCGGCCAGCCGCGCCAGCAGCGGCGCCGGGCGCAGGCTCGCCTCGCCGCTCCTCTCCGCCTGGGCGGCGAGGCGGCTCGCGATATGCGCGAGGCCGACGCTATCGGCGTAGTGCATCGGCCCGCCGGTCCAGGCCGGCCAGCCATAGCCGTTAATCCAGATCACGTCGATGTCGGACGGCCGGGCGGCGATGCCCTCCTCGAGGATGCGGGCGCCCTCGTTGATCATCGGGTAGAGCATGCGCTCGAGGATTTCCGTCTCGCCGATGTCGCGCTGCTGCACGCCGAGCTTGCCTTGCTGTTCGGCGATGATGCGCGCGACCGCCGGGTCCGGCGTCGGGTTGCGGCCCTCGTATCTGTAGTAGCCGGCGCCGGTCTTCTGGCCGAACCGCCCGGCCTCGCACAGCGCGTCGCTGACCGGGGCGGTGGCGCCGCGGCCTTGCCGGATGCGCCAGCCGACGTCGAGCCCGGCGAGGTCGCCCATCGCGTACGGCCCCATCGGAAAGCCGAACCCGGTCACCACCGCGTCCACCCGCTCCGGCGCCGCGCCCTCGAGCAGCAGCGCCTCCGCCTCGGCCGAGCGGCGCGCCAGCATGCGGTTGCCGACGAAGCCGTCGCAGACGCCGACCACCGCCGAGACCTTGCCGATCGTCCGCCCGATCGCCAGAGCCCGCGCCAGCGCCTCGTGGCTGGTCGCCCGGCCGCGCACGATCTCGAGCAGGCGCATGACGTTGGCCGGCGAGAAGAAGTGCATGCCGAGCACGTCGGCCGGCCGCTTGGTGAAGCCGGCGATCTGGTCGACGTCCAGCGTCGAGGTGTTGGAGGCGAGCAGCGCCCCCGGTTTCGCCAGCGCATCCAGCTTGCTGAATACCTCGCGCTTCACCTCCATGGTCTCGAACACCGCCTCGATCACCACGTCGGCCTGCGCGACGGCGTTCCAGTCCGTCGTCGGCGTGAACAGCGCCATGCGCCTGCCAATCTCGCTTTCGGCCATGCTGCCGCGGCTGACCGCGGTGCGGTAGTTCTTCTCGATCACCGACATGCCGCGGTCCAGCGCCGCCTGCTCGACCTCGACGAGGGTCACCGGAATGCCGGCATTGGCAAAGCACATGGCGATGCCGCCGCCCATCGTGCCGGCGCCGATCACGGCGGCGGTCGCGACCGGCGCGGGCTTCACTCCTGCCGGCATGCCCGGCACCTTCTGCGCCTCGCGCTCGGCGAAGAAGGCGTGCCGCATCGCCCGGCTCTCCTCGCTGCCCACCAGCTCGCCGAACAGTTTCCGTTCGAGCGCCAGCCCCTGCTCGAGCGGCAGGGTCACGCTGCCGCGCACCGCCTCGATACAGGCGGCCGGCGCGCGCTGGCCGCGGGCGCGCTTCAGC
>CAXTSD010000253.1:0-4471 GCA_964246775.1 uncultured Acetobacteraceae bacterium
GCCTCGGTGTAGCGCATGGCGGCGGCGTTATCGCCGTCGATGTTGCCGAAATTGCCCTGGCCCTCGACCAGCGGATAACGCACCGCGAAATCCTGCGCGAGCCGCACCAACGCCTCGTAGACCGCGCTGTCGCCATGTGGATGGTATTTGCCGATCACGTCGCCGACGACGCGGGCGCATTTCTTGAACCCCGCCTTCGGGTCCAGCCTGAGCTGCTGCATGGCGTAGATCAGCCGGCGATGTACCGGCTTCAGCCCGTCGCGCACATCCGGCAGCGAGCGCGAGGTGATGGTGGAGAGCGCGTAGGCGAGGTAGCGCTCGCTGAGCGCCTCGGCGAGTGGGGTCTCGGCGATGCGCCCAGCCAAGTCGTCCGGCATTGTTGCTCCTCAGGCAAGACGTTAGAGCACGACCGGTTCACATTCGCTCACCGGCCCTGCTCCAGCCGTTGTCAAGGCGACTGATTCACGCTTCAGGTTGACCAACCTGAAGCGATCAGACGCTAGACAACAGCCCGAACAGGAGCAGACCAATGCAGATCGGTGTTGCGGGACTGGGCCCGATGGGAGCCGCCATGGCAGGCCACCTGCTCGGCCAGGGTCATAGCCTGACCGTGTGGAACCGCACAGAGGCGAAAGCCGAGCCGCTCGCCGCGCGCGGCGCCGTGGTTGCGAAAACCCCGGGGCAAGCGGCGCGAGGCGGTCTCGTTATGACCTCGCTCGCCGACGACGCGGCGCTTGAAGCCGTCACCTTCGGAAACGGCGGCATACTCGACGGCCTGCCGGCGGGCGGCACGCACGTCACCGCCAGCACCATCTCGATCGCGCTCGCCGACCGGCTGGCGGCGCCATGCGCTGCCGCCGACGGCACGCTGTTCGTCATCGCCGCCGGCGCGCCGGATGCGCTGGCCGCCGCCCGCCCGCTGCTCGAGGTGATGGGACAGCGCGTGTTCACCCTTGGCGAAACGCCGTCGCACGCGAGTCTTGCGAAACTCGCGTGCAACTTCCTGATCCTCTCCACCATCGAACAGCTCGGCGAGGTGTTCGCCCTCGCCGAGAAGGGCGGCATCGACCGGCACTCGCTGTTCGAGATGCTCACCGAGAGTTTTTTCAGCGCGCCGGTGCACAAGAATTACGGCCGCATCATACTCGAGCGCGGCTACGACAAGCCGGGCGTGCCGGTGACGCTTGCCGCAAAGGACACCCGGCTTGCGCTTGACGCCGGCGCCAGCCTCGGCGTGCCGCTGCCGCTCGCCTCGCTGATCCGCGACCGCCTGCTCGCCGCGATCGCGGTCGGCGACCAGGCGCTGGATTTCACCGTCATCGCCCGCCTCTGCGCCGAGCAGGCCGGCCTCGCCTGAGGGCTTGCTGTTAGGTGCTATACTAGCCGGCGCTGGCGCTTGCCGGGCCGCAGCCGTTGCTCTCGGCGAGCCCGCCGTGGCCGGCCAGGTGATGGCCCTCCTCGGTCGCGGCGGCACGGAAATATCGCAGCACGTGCACGCGGACGGCGCTGGTGCGGCCGCCGCGGTCGCTTTCGGCGTGGATGCGACGCACGAGCCCGCTGAGATCGGTGCGTTCGCGGCGGCAGATCTCCTGCAGGCCGTTCCACAGCTCGGGCTCGAAGCGCATGCTGGTGCGCTTGCCGGCGGCGGTGATGTTGCGGTTGACGAGCGTGCTTTCAGCCATGGCCAGGGTGTCCCATCGAGCTTCGATGGGCTGATCCTGCGCCCGGAACATTAAGGAAACGTTTATCGGGGTACTGATAGCAGGGCTCGCTGATGGCGACCCCTGGTATCAGGGCCTTTGTTTCGCGCGCCGCCGCCCGCCAACCCGGCGTAGCCGGTCCGCCTCAGAAATGGATTGCCCGGCCCCAGGCGTCCAGCACCGCCTCGTGCATCGTCTCGCTCACCGTCGGGTGCGGGAAGACGGTGTGCATCAGCTCGACCTCGGTGGTCTCCAAGGTGCGGGCGATGGCGTAGCCCTGGATCATCTCGGTCACTTCAGCGCCGACCATGTGGGCGCCGAGCAGCGCCCCGGTCGCCTGGTCGAACACCACCTTGACCATGCCCTCCGGCTCGCCCATCGAGATCGCCTTGCCGTTGCCGATGAACGGGAAGCGGCCGACGCGCACCTCCCGACCGGCGCTCCTGGCGCGGGCTTCGGTGAGCCCGACGGAGGCGACCTGCGGCCGGCAATAGGTGCAGCCGGGGATGTTGGTCCAGTCGATCGGGTGCACGTCCGGGATGCCGGCGATCGTCTCGACGCAGACCACGCCCTCGTGGCTCGCCTTGTGCGCGAGCCACGGCGCGCCGGCGAGGTCGCCGATGGCGTAGACGCCGGGCTCGCCGGTGCGGCAGAACTCGTCGATCAGCACGTGGGTCTTCTCGACCCTGACGCCGGTGCCCTCGAGACCGAGACCTTCGACGTTGCCGACGATGCCGATGGCGGAGATGACGCGGTCGACGGTGAGCCGCTCGGTCTTGCCGCTGACGGTGACCTCGACGGTGACGCTGTCCGCCGCCTTGCTGACTGTGCCGAGCCTGGCGCCGGTGAGGATGCGCATGCCCTGCTTCTCGAAGGCTTTTCTGGCAAAGGCGCCGATCTCCTCGTCCTCTACGGGCAGGATGCGGTCCATCACCTCGATGACCGTCACCTTGGCGCCCATATTGAGGAAGAAGCTCGCGAACTCGATGCCGATGGCGCCGGAGCCGACGACCAGCAGCGATTTCGGCATCGCCGGCGGCACCATCGCCTCGCGGTAACTCCAGATCAGGGCGCCGTCCGCCTCCAGACCAGGCAATTGGCGGGCGCGGGCGCCGGTCGCGAGGATGATGTGCTTGGCGGACAGCGTCGCCACCGGATTGCCGTCCTTCTCGACCGCGACCACGCCCTTGCCGGCGAGCTTGCCCGAGCCGTCGAACACCGCGACCTTGTTCTTTCTGAGCAGGTGGCCGACGCCGCCGGCGAGCTGCTGGCTGACCTGGCGCGAGCGGGCGACGACGCGGCCGAGATCAAAGCTGATGTTGTCCGCCGAGAAGCCGAACTCCGGCAGGTGGTGCAGCAGGTGGTTGATCTCCGAGGAGCGCAGCAGCGCCTTTGTCGGTATGCAGCCCCAGTTCAGGCAGATGCCGCCGAGATGCTCGCGCTCGACCACCGCGGTCTTCATGCCGAGCTGGGCGGCGCGGATCGCCGCCACGTAGCCGCCCGGGCCGCCGCCGACGACGACGACGTCGAAAGCCTGCGTGTCAGCCATCGTGCTCTCCCGCGAGACGCGCCAGCGCGTCGCCGTCGAGGCGCTGCACCGTCCATCCTGTCATCGGCACCGCGCCGAGCGCGCGATAGAACCCGATCGCCTGGGCGTTCCAGTCGAGCACCGACCACTCCATCCTGGCGCAGTCCGCCGCCAGGGCGCGCCGGGCGAGCTCGGCGAAGATCGCCCGGCCGATGCCCTGGCCGCGCGCCGCCTCGTCGACGAATACGTCCTCGATATAGAGCGTCGGCCGTCCGCGGAAGGTGCTGAAGGCGTAGAACCACAGCGCCATGCCGACCGCCGCGCCCGCCTGCTCGGCCAACATTGCTTCGGCGCGCGGCCGCGGGCCGAACAGGTGGCGCTCGAGCAGCGCCTCGGTCGCTACCGCCTCGCCCTCCCGCCGCTCGTAAGCGGCGAGGCGGGCGATCAGGTTGAGCAGCGTCGGGACGTCGCGTCGCGTCGCGTCGCGCAGGGCGACCGTCACAGCATCAGGCTCAGCGGTTCCTCGACCACGGCCTTGAAGGCGGCGACCCACTCGGCGGCCAGCGCGCCGTCGATCGCGCGGTGGTCGACCGACAGCGTGGCGGTCAGCATCGTCGCCACCGCGAGCGTGTCGCCGCGCGCGACCGGGCGCTTCTGCCCGGCGGCAATGGCGAGTATCGCGCCCTGCGGCGGGTTGAGTATCGCCGAGAACGCGGTCACGCCGTACATGCCCATGTTGGAGATCGAGAAGGTGCCGCCCTGGAACTCGGCCGGCTTCAGCTTGCCGGCCCTGGCGCGGCCGCCGAGATCCTTCATCTCGTTGCTGATGGTGGCGAGCCCCTTGCGGTCGGCTTGGCGGATGATCGGCGTGATCAGGCCGGCGGGTGTCGAGACGGCGACCGAGATGTCGACGTCGTCGTAGAACAGGATCGCCTCGTCGGTGTAGCTGACATTGACCGCAGGGACGCGGCGCAGGGTGATGGCGGCGGCCTTGATCAGCACGTCGTTGACCGACAGCTTGAACGCACCATCGCCGGGTTTTGACTGCGCGTTCAGCGTCGCGCGCAACGCCAGCAGGGCGTCGAGCTCGACGTCGATCGAGACGTAGAAATGCGGGACGAACTGCTTGCTCTCGGTCAGCCGGCGCGCGATCACGCGGCGCATCGAGGAGTTCTGCACCGCGCGGTGCGGCCCGGCGAGGGCGGCCGCGGCCTGCGAGGGCGCCGGCGGCGCCTTGGTGGGC
>CAXTSD010000254.1:0-4452 GCA_964246775.1 uncultured Acetobacteraceae bacterium
TCGCGCGGTTCCGCTCGGCGGGCTTGGCCGGATGGCCGCGCGGCGCCGGATGCGTCCTGGCCGGGCGATGGTGCGGCTTGGCCGGCGGCGGAGCGGCGGGAGTGTCGTTGGCGAGGCCCTGCAGCGCACCCTGGTCGACGCTCACCTGGGCTGCGACCGGCAGCGGCGCGAGCAGAACGGCGAGGGCGAGCGAGCGCGGCAGGAGATGCTGCATGCTCGAACGGTAGCCGGAACGGCTTGCCGCTTCTAGTCACGCTCCTCTTCTCGTCAGGAACGCGAAGTCTCAGGCGATGCGACTGGCGGCGGCGACGCCGTCCGCGACGTGCTCCAGCAGCTTGGGGTGCAGGTAGGCGTTGCTGGCGACGACGTCGTTGCCGGCGTCGTCGCGCAGCCTGGTCTCGGCGCCGGCGGGGTCGGTCACGGTGCCGCCGGCCTCGCGGACGATGAGTATGCCGGCCGCCATGTCCCACGGCTTGATGCCGAGCTCCCAATAGCCGTCATAGCGGCCGGCGGCGACCCAGGCGAAGTCGAGCGCCGCGGCGCCGAGGCGGCGGATGCCGGCGGTGGCGGGCATCAGCGAACCGAGCGTGCGGGCGAAGGCGAGGCGGTTCGCCGCGGTGACGGCGGCGAACGGGATGCCGGTCGCGAACACCGCGGCGGCGAGCTCGCGACGCGAGGAGACGCGCAGCCGGCGATCGTTGAGGAAGGCGCCGCCGCCCTTCTCGGCCCAGAACATCTCGTCATTGACCGGGCTGTAGATCATCCCGGCGACCACCTCGGCGGCGCCGTCCTGGGTGCGGCGTTCGAGCCCGATCGAGATCGCCCAGTGCGGGATGCCGTGCAGGAAGTTGGTGGTGCCGTCGAGCGGGTCGACGACCCAGCGCCAGGTCCAGTTGTCGCCGCCCGAGGCGCCGCTCTCCTCCATCAGGAAGGCGTAGCCGGGGCGGGCGCGGGCGAGCTCCTCGCGCAGCGTCTGCTCGGATCGCAGGTCGGCCTGGCTCACGAAGTCGGACGGGCCCTTGACGCTGACCTGCAGCTGCTCGACCTCGTTGAAGTCGCGCAGCAGCCGCTTCGCCGCCTTCTGGGCGGCGTTCTGCATCACCGTCATATGGGCGGACAGGCGTTGCGCCACTAGCTACGCACCGGAAGCAGACCGATTGTGACGCACGCTCAGCCCTTGGCGCGTTCGACGTAGCTCGCATCCTCGGTCTTGACGACGATGCGCTCGCCGACCTCGATGAACGGCGGCACCATGGTCTTCACGCCGTTGGCGAGCTTCGCCGGCTTGTAGGAGGAGGTGGCGGTCTGGCCCTTCACCACCGGGTCGGCCTCGACGATCTCGAGAATGACCGAGGGCGGCAAATGCAGCGCGACCACCTCGCCTTCGACCAGGTCGGCCTCGACCTGCATGTTGTCCTGCAGGAACGGCGCCTGCTCGCCGAGGATCTCGACCGGCACGCTGACCTGCTCGAAGGTCTCGGGGTCCATCAGGACGAGGTTGTCGCCGTCGGTGTAGCTGTACGAGAACGGCTTGTTGTCGGTCATCAGCCGCTCGACGGTGTCGGCGGTGCGCCAGCGCTCGTTGGTCTTGGTGCCGGTCTTGAGATCGCGCATCTCGACCTGGATGATGGCGTTGCCCTTGCCCGGGATGACGATGTTCTGCTTGACCACGGTCCAGCGGCGGCCGCCATGCTCGATCACCTGGCCGGCACGGATCAGGTTCGCCTGCTGCTTCATCGGCTCGTGCTCTTTGAGAGGGAGGGCGCCGGCGGCGCCTCTAGGAGAGGGAGGGCGCCGGGGGCGCGCCGAACGGCCCTGCTCTCTAGTCGCTGGCGAGCCGTGCGGCAAGCCGGTGCGGCCGCCCGCCGGGATCGCGCACGATGTCGCCCGCCGCGTCGTGGTCGAGGTAGTCGGGGCCGATCGGCACCTTGCCGTGGCCGTCCGGAATGTCCAGCACGTAGGTCGGCAAGGCGAGCCCGGTGACGCGGCCGCGCAGGCCGGCGAGCAGTTCGCGGCCGCGCGCGATCGGCACGTGGAAGCGTGCGGTCCCGGGTGCGGCGTCGAGCTGATGCAGGTAGTAGGGTTTTACCCGGGCCCGCAGCATGGCGCGGAACAGCGCCTCGAGCGCCGCCTCGCTGTCGTTGACGCCGGCCAGCAGCACCGATTGGCCGAGCAGCGGGATGCCGGCCCGGCGTAGCCGGTCGAGCGCCGCGCGCCCGGCGGGCGAGAACTCGCTCGCGTGGTTCGCGTGCACGACGAGCCAGAGCGGCGTCTCGATGTCGAGCGCTTGCGCCAGCGCGTCGGTCGCGCGAGCGGGGTCGGCGAGCGGGACGCGGCTGTGGATGCGGACGGTCTCGACATGCGGCATGGCGTCGAGGGCGGCGAGGATGCGGGCGAGGCGCCGCGGCGACAGCATCAGCGGGTCGCCGCCGGTCAGGATCACCTCGCGTATCGCTTGCCGCCCGGCGATCCAGTCGAGCGCTTGCCCGAGTTGCGGCTCGGACAGCAGGCCGCCATCCGGGCCGACGCGCTCGCGCCGGAAGCAGAATCGGCAATACACCGGACAGATCAGCAACGGCTTGAGCAGCGCCCGGTCGGGGTAGCGGTGCACGATCCCCGGCACCGGCGACAGTCGGTCGTCGCCGATCGGGTCGGCCCGCTCGTGCGGCGCGACGCTGAGCTCGGCCGGCGAGGGGATGAACTGCCTGCCGATCGGGTCGTCGGGCCGGGCGATCAGGGCCCGCATCGCCGGCGTGATGGCGACGGCGTAGCGGTCGCCGACGGCGAGCAGCGCCTCGCGTTCGGCGGCTGACGCAAGCCCGGCGGCGATCAGGCTGTCGACATCGCGCAGGACGGGGCGCAGGACGGGGTCGCGAGGGCTGGGATCGACGACAGGCACGATGGCGTTCATGCTCCCTTTTTCGTGATCCAAACGGCAACCGGCCGGCCTGTGCCGTGTTGCTTCAATCTGCCCGTAGCGGCAGCAACCAGAGGAACGCCAGAAAAACAGGAGCCTGACAATGCCCAAGGAAAGTCACACGACGGCGGCCGAGCATCACGAGACCGCCGCGAAGTCGCATCGGGCCGCCGCCGAGCACCACGGCAAGGACGATCACGCGGCCGCCCACAAGAAGTCCGAGGAGGCGCACAGCCATTCGGCGAAGGCGCATGAGAGTTCAACCGCCGCGCACGTCAAGAGCGGCAGCAAGGCGAAGGCCAAGGCCTGACCCAACCCTGGTCTGACCAGGGTGCGGGCGGCGGCGGGACCGCAGGCCGCCCGCGTCTTGCTTCAGCCCGCGTCTTGCCTCAGATCGCCGGTCGGCGGCTGGCGACGTAGGCGATCTGCTCCGCCAGGGCGGTGACCAGACCGGACATGCGGAACGGCTTGGCGAGCGCCCGCCACTCGGGCCGGTCGGCAGGGATCGCCTCGGGCCCGTAGCCGGACAGCAGCAGGAACGGCACGCCGCTCGCGTGCAACTGCTCGGCCACCGGAAAGATTTTCTCGCCGGCGACGTCGACATCGAGCAGGCCGGCGTCGATCTGGCTCGCGATGACCGCCTGCCTGGCGTCGCCGACGGTGCTGTAGGGGCCGACGACGCGCGCCTGCGCCTCCTCCAAGGTTGCACAGATCAGGTGCGAGACCAGCGGCTCGTCCTCGACGACGAGAACGCGCAAACCAAGAAGTCGAGCCTCGAAACCATCCATGCGACTTGGCCCTGCTGGGGATCTCATCATGCCGAGGAGACACTATCACGCTGCCCGTGATCTGTCCCAGGCTGCAACGTCTGGCTGCAGTTTCGGCGGTTATTTGCGGCCCCTTCTCCGTTGAAACCGAGCTGGCATCCGGAAAGCCTCGCCGCCCGCTTGCCGTTCCTGCGCCGCCGGGCGCTGCTGACCCGCGCGACGCGGGCGTTTTTCGACGCCCGCGGGTTCAGCGAAGTGGAGACGGCGTGCGCGGTGCGTGCGCCCGGCGAGGAGGTGCACCTGCGGGCGTTCCGCACCGCGGCGTTGGCGGCCAGGCAGAGCGGCGGCGCCGCCATCCCGCTCTGGCTCGCCACCAGCCCGGAATTCGCGATGAAGCGGCTGCTCGTCGCCGGCAGCGGGCCGATCTTCCAGCTCGCGAGGGTGGGGCGCGACGAGGTGGCGAGCCGGCTGCACCAGCCAGAGTTCACCATGCTCGAATGGTATCGCCCTGGCGCCGGTCTCGCGGCGCTGATGGACGAGACGGAAGCGTACCTGCGCGCGGTGCTGCCGCCGTGCCTGCCCGGGCGCGACCTGCGGCTTGATCGGGGCTTCGAGCGCCTGACCGTCGCCGAGGCGTTCCGCCGCCACGCGGGCGCGGACGTGCTCGGGGCGGCCGGCGCTGGGGCCGCCCGCGCGCGCGCCGCGCCAACGCCGCGGCGCCCGGGCGCGGGCGGGGGGGGTGTGTTGTTGCGGGGGGTGGGCGAGCGC
>CAXTSD010000255.1:0-4341 GCA_964246775.1 uncultured Acetobacteraceae bacterium
CTCGCGGCGCTTCGACGACATCTACTTTTCCAAAATCGATGGGCTGGCGGAGAGCCGGGCGGTGTTCCTCCAAGGCTGCGACCTGCCTCACGCCTGGGCCGGGCGGCCGCGGTTCACCGTCGCCGAATTGGGCTTCGGCACGGGGCTGAACATTGCCGCTCTGCTGGAGCTGTGGCGGCGCGAACGGCGCGCCGGCGGCCGGCTGTCCATCTTCTCCGTCGAGGCGCACCTCCTCTCACGCGAAGAGGCGACGCGGGCGCTCAGTGTCTGGCGCGGCGAGCTGGGCGAGGCGATCGACGCTCTCTTGTCGGCGTGGCCGACGCTACGGCGGGGTTGCCAGCGGCTTGACCTGCCGGGCTTCGACGCCACGCTGGACCTCTATGTGGGCGAAGTCAGCGAGGCGCTGGCGCACTGGAGCGGCACGGCCGGCGCCTGGTTCCTGGACGGCTTCGCGCCCTTGAAAAACCCCGCCATGTGGTCCGACGAGGTACTGGCCGCGGTCGCCCGACTGAGCGCGCCGGGCGCGCGGCTGGCGAGTTTCACGGTCGCGGGCCGGGTGCGCCGAACGCTCGCGACTGCAGGGTTCCAGGTGGACAAGCGCCCGGGCTTCGGGGCCAAGCGTGAGCGGCTTGAGGGCCGTCTGCCCGGCGCGTCGGTCCCTGGACCGCCTCCAGCCCACGCGCTGGTGATCGGGGCGGGAATCGCCGGCGCGGCGCTGGCGGACCCGGCGCCAGCAGCGTCGCCGGACCCGGCGCCGTTTACGTCTGCTTTCGCGTCGTCATGCGTCACCTGGCTGGCAAGCTGCAAGCCGCCCGCCGGCGACGCCTCCGCCATCGGCAAGTTCAACGGAGCGTCGGCCGGTTCGGCGCCGGGGGGGGGTGGCGGGGCGACGATTGGTGCCACCGGCGGCAGATGGGCGCCGAGCTCGGCGAGCTGGACGAACTGGCTCGGCGCGGTCGGGTGCAGCGACAGGAAGCGCGCGGCGAGGTCGGCGAGGCGCCCGGGCTCGTTGCGCACCTGCCACTCCGCCTGCAGCGCGCTGGTCTGTGCCCGCGTCGCCTCGGTCGCGTGGATCACCCGGCCGATCTCGCGGTCCAGCATCTGCGTGCGGTGCTTTTCCTGATAGAGGTAGAGACCGGAGCCGCCGGCCAGCAGCATGCACAGGCAGGTGAAGGGACGGATCATGGTTCGTTCGCCTCTGCTGGAGGTGTCGGCGCGAGCTTCTCGATGGCGCGCAGCCTGGCGCTGCGGCTGCGCGGGTTGCGGCCGAGTTCCGCCGCCCCCGGCCGCGCCGCGCGCCGGGTGAGCAGGCGGAAGCCGGCGGGCGTCCGGGTTTCGCGATGCCGGGGATCGTGGCGCGACGGGTTGGGCAGGCCGCCGCTCGCCGCCAGCATGAAGCGCTTGACGATGCGGTCCTCGAGCGAGTGGAACGAGACGACGACGAGGCGGCCGCCGGGCAGCAACAGCCTGCCGGCATCCGCCAGCGCCCGCTCGATCTCGCCGAGCTCGTCGTTAACCCGGATGCGCAGCGCCTGGAACGAGCGCGTCGCCGGATGGATGGCGTGCTGGCCCGGCTTTGGCCGCGCCGGCGGCACCGCGCCGCGTATGATCTCGGCCAGTTGCAGCGTCGTCGTGATCGGGCAGGTCGCCCGCGCGGCGACGATCGCGCGGGCGATGCGCCGCGACAGCCGCTCCTCGCCAAGCTCGTAGAGCAGGTCGGCGAGCTCGGCCTCCGGCAGCGAGGCGACCAGCTCGGCCGCACTCGGCCCGCTTTGCGACATCCGCATGTCGAGCGGCCCGTCGGCGCGGAAGCTGAAGCCGCGCGCCGCCTCGTCGAGCTGGTAGGAGGAGACGCCGAGATCGAGCACGACGCCGTCGAGCGCGGTGACGCCGCGGCTGCCGAGCAGCGCCAGCATGTCGCCGAACGAGCCCTCGATCAGTTGCAGCCGCCCGGCATGACGCGACGCGATGGCGGCGCCGCGGGCGATCGCGTCCGGGTCGCGATCGATCGCCCACAGCGTGCAGCCTGCGGCGGCAAGGATTGCCTCGGCGTACGAGCCGCCGCCGAAGGTGCCGTCGAGATAGGTCGCGCCGTCGCGCGGCGCCAGAGCGGCCAGCGCCTCGCCGAGCATGACCGGCTGGTGCCCGGCGGGCGCGGACGAGGTCGGCAGGTCGCTCACGCGCCGCTTGCCGGCAGGCTGAGGTTCTTGCTGCGGGCGCGCTCGCGCGCTTGCGCCCGGCGGCGTTCGGCCGCCTCGGGTTCCCAGATCTGAAAGATGCGCCCCAATCCCATGAACACCACGGCTTCGCTCAACCCTGCATGCGCGACCAGGGCGTCGGGCAGCACAATGCGTCCCTCCTTGTCCGATTCGACAGGGAAGGCGTCGGCATAAAGCGCCGCCGCGAGGTCGTCATGGTCGTCGCTGAACAGGTCTAGCCGGTCAAGCGGGGTCGCGAGTTGCTGGAAGGCGCTGGTCGGCCAGGCCTCGATGCAGGGCTGGGTGTGCGACGGCCGCAGCACCAGCGCGGCGCTGCCGTCCTCGGCCAGGCCGCGCAGCGTGGTGCGGAACGCGGCCGGGACGGAGACCCGGCCCTTGGCGTCCAGGCGGTTCTGATGCGTGCCGAGGAAGTGGCTCATCCGCTTGCTGACCGCCTCCCCCCGCCGATGCCTCGCGCCCGATGCTGGCGCGCGCGCAGCCACTCGATCCGTCACGGCAACGCGATGTCTCGCCGGTTCTTGGGCTGAGATGGGATACCATGGGGAAACATGGGCGTCAAAGGGAATACTTGTCGGCGTCGGCGAAACGACCGGGTGAAATCCGTTTCACCACAAGGAGTTAGGGAAATCTGAGCGGATTGTGGCGCAACGATGTCAATGATGCGTCTGATCAACGCCGTTTTCGTCTTTTGTTCTTGTGAACAAGTCTGTGGACGAATGCGGCATGCTCTGCGGATCGCGTGACGCGGCCGGCGATCGCGCAAACTATGCTGTGGTGGCACACATCGGGGCGAACGCTCCGCGCCGCGACAAGGTCGCGCCGGTCGAGGCGGGATCAGGGGTTGCCAGACGGCCTGTAAGCCGGGTTCTGTCCACGCCGCGGCGTTGCCACCGAGGCGCTCGGACGACCATTCCTCTGGGACGCGCATCGCTGCGCGCCTCACGCGACCAACCCGGACGACAAGGCGGGAATGCCTCCGGACGGTCGCCGCTTGCGCTTGCGCCGTCCCGTCGCCCCTATTCGGTCTTGCTCCCGGTGGGGTTTACCCTGCCGCTCCCGTTGCCGGTCGCGCGGTGCGCTCTTGCCGCACCGTTTCACCCTTGCCGTCAGGATCCACAGCTTCCTGTCGATCGATCGGGCGGTTTGTTTTCTGTGGCACTTTCCCTGGGGTCGCCCCCGCCGGCCGTTAGCCGGCACCGCATTCCCGTGGAGCCCGGACTTTCCTCCATGCCGACCCTGTGTGAGAGGGGCGGCACAGCAGCCGTCCAGCCGTCTGGCGAAAGCGGTGTTGCGCGCCTATCCCGAGCGCGTCAAGCGGCCGCGAACACGGGCGCGAAACACGGGGGCGAAACACGGGCGCGAAACACGGGCGCGAAACACGGGCGCGAAACACGGGGGCGCGCCGGTCAGGCTCACCCGGCCATCATCCTGTCGAGCGCGAACAGCGCCGCCTCGGTGCCGCGATCGGCCCGCCCGGTGACCGCCTGCTGACGCCAATGCCGCTGAAAGGCGGCGAGCACCGTGGCAAGGGCACCGTCCGGCGGGACCTCGTAGCCGATCCTGTGCAGCGCCTGGCGGACCGGCTCGAGTTCGCCGCCGCTCTGGCTCGCCGCGCCGTCGACCGTCGCGGTCGCCGCGTTATCGACCGCCGGCCACAGGCCGATGCCAAGTTCGGCCAATCCCCGCCAGTCGAACAGCTCGCCAGGATCCTGCTTGCGGTCCGGTGCGACGTCGCTGTGGGCGACGACGTTGCAGGGCGGGATCGAGTGGCGCGACAGGACGCCCTGGCACAGCGCCGCGACCGACTGCATCTGGACGTCAGGGAACCGCCGATAGCCCCATTCGTGCCCGGGATTGACGATCTCGATACCGATCGAACAATCGTTCAGCATCCTGCGCCCGCGCCAGAACGAGACGCCTGCGTGATAGGCGCGGCGCCGCTCCGCCACCAGCCGCAGCACCGTGCCGTCCTCGTCGACCACGTAATGCGACGACACGCGGGCCGCCGGATCACGCAACCGGTCGATCGCCGCCTGCCCGGATTGCATGCCGGTGTAGTGCAGGACAAGCGTATCGATCGCCACCCCCTCGGGCCGGTCATCCTGGTTCGGGCTCGCCGCCT
>CAXTSD010000256.1:0-4324 GCA_964246775.1 uncultured Acetobacteraceae bacterium
CAGTGAATCAAACCTACGCCCGCGTCGGCTAGCGAATTCTCGGACAGGCTCCTAGCGCTCCGCAAACGCCTTTTCGTAGACGAAGCCGCCGGCCTCGTTGTTATGGCCCTCGGCGAGCCCGGCGCCGAGCAACTGGGCTTTCAGCTCGTCCAGCATCTCCTGCGAACCGCAAACCATCACCCTGTCCAGAGCAGGGTCAAGCGGTGGCAAGCCGAGATCCTCGTAGAGCCGGCCGGACCGCATCAGCGCCGTAATCCGGCCCTCGTTGCGAAAGCTCTCGCGCGTCACCGTCGGATAATACAGCAGCTTGTCATGCACCAGCTCGCCGATCAGCTCGTGGCGCGGCAGGTGCTCGGTGATGTATTCGGCGTAGGCGAGCTCGTTTGCGAACCGGCAGCCATGCACCAGCACCACGCGCTCGAACTTGTCATACAGCTCCGGGTCGCGGATCAGGCTCATGAACGGTGCGAGACCGGTGCCGGTCGACAACAGATAGAGGTGGCGGCCGGGCAGCACGCTGCCCAGCAACAGGGTTCCCGTCGGCTTGCGGCCGACATACACGGTGTCGCCGGGCTGGATGTGCTGCAGCCGGGAGGTGAGCGGTCCCTCCGCCACCTTGATGCTCAGAAACTCGAGCTGATCCTCATAGTTCGGCGAGGCGATGCTGTAGGCGCGCAGCAGCGGCTTGCCGTCCACCGCAATGCCGATCATCGCGAACTGGCCGTTCTCGAACCGCAGCGACGCGCTGCGCGTGGTCGTGAAGCTGAACAGCCGGTCGGTCCAGTGGTGCACCCCCAGCACCGTCTCCGCCGTCAGGTGCTTCGGCGTCTCGATGGCGGGCGCGACGATGGTCTCGGACATTCAGCTCGGCTCCAGCGTGGTGCCCATCTAGATAACCCCCGTCTGTCCAGGTGCAACTCTCGCGCGCTTGCGATGCGGAGCAGGCCAGCTCCACCGTCGATCAGAGTGAGGGCAGGCAGCCCTGGCCGCCATCGATCATCCCGCCTCAGCTATCCACACGATGCACTTGCGTCCGCGGCTTCCTGCCAAACCGCCGCCCCGTCGCTTCCCGCATGCCCTGGAACGACACGTAGAGCATCGGGATCAGGAAGATGCCGACGACGCTCGCCGCGATCATGCCGGCGAACACGGGCGTGCCCACGGCACGGCGGCTGATCGAGGCCGCGCCGTGTGCGGTGACCAGCGGCAACAGGCCGAGGACGAAGGCGACCGAGGTCATCATCACCGCGCGGAACCGCATCTGCGCCCCGAGTGCCGCCGCCTCGACGATCGACTTGCCGGCCTCGCGCTGGTCCTTGGCGAACTCGACGATCAGGATGCCGTTCTTCGCCGCGAGCGCGATCAGCACGACGAGCCCGATCTGAGCGTAGATGTCGAGCGCGAGACCGGCGAGCGCGATGCCGGCCATCGAGCCGAGCACGCCGACGGCGACGGACAGCAGCACCGGGATCGGGATGACCCAGCTCTCGTAGAGTCCGACGAGGAACAGATAGGCGAACAGCAGGGCAAGCCCCAGGATGATGCCGGTCTGGCCGGATGCCGCCGCCTCCTGGAACGAGGTGCCCGTCCATTCGAAGGTGTAGCCGGCCGGCAGCGTCCTGGCGGAGACGGCGGCCATCGCCTTGAGCGCGGTGCCTGAGCTCTCGCCGGGTGCGGGGCTGCCGATGATCTGCACGGCGCGGTAGTTATTGTAGCGCGTGATGAGCTGCGGCCCGAGGGTGATCGAGAGGTCGGCGATCGAGCGCAGCGGCACCATCTGCCCGTCCTTGTTGCGGATGAAGATCCGCCACAGCGCCGGAATGTCCGATCGATCGAGCGCCTCGCCCTCGATGTTCACCTGCCAGACGCGGCCGTAGAGGTTGAAATCGTTGATGTAGATGCCGCCGAGCGTCGCCTGCAGGGTGGTGAACACGTCGGACATGCTGAGCCCGAGCGCCTGCGCCTTGGAGCGGTCGATGTTGAGGAACAGCGACGGATTGGCTGCGGTATAGGTCGAGAACACCCGGCTGAGCTGCTTGTCGGCGTTCGCGGCGCCGACCAGGCCGCCCATCGTCGAGGACAGGGTCTGCGGGTCCTGTCCCTCGAGGCCCTCAAGCATGTAGGTGAAGCCGCCGGCGGTCGACAGGCCGATGATCGGCGGCAGGTTGAAGGCGATCACGTTGGCCGAGCGCACCTGGCGCGCCGCGCCGAACACCTGGCCGATCACGCCGGTGACGTTGGTCTGCGCCGTCGTGCGGTCGGCGAACGGCTTGAGGCGAACGAACATGAAACCGACATTGGCCTCCTGCGCGCTGTCCAGGATCGAGAAGCCGACGACGACGAAGGTGTCCTGGACGCCCGCCATCGGCGCCACCAGGTGCTCCACCTGGCGCATCACGTTGGAGGTGCGGGCGACGGAGGCACCGTCCGGCAGCTGCACGGAGACGAAGAAGCCGCCCTGGTCCTCGCTCGGCAGGAAGCCGCTCGGCACGAAGGAGGACAGGCCGAGCACGGCGGCGCCGGCGATCAGCACGACGATGATGCCGACGAAGGCGAAGCGCAGCAGCCGGCGCACGATGGCGGCGTAGGCGTCGCGCGTCCAGTTGATGCCGCGCCCGACGCGTCCCATGATGCCGCGCCGCGGCCCGCTATGGCGCAGGAACACCGCGCACAGCGCTGGCGACAGGGTAAGCGCGTTGAGCGCCGAAATCAGCATCGCAACCGAGATCGTCACCGCGAACTGGCGAAACAACTGGCCGGAAATGCCGGGGATGAAGGCAATCGGCACGAACACCGAGAGCAGCACCAGCGTGATCGCGAGGATCGGCGCGGTGATCTCCGACATCGCGACCTTGGCGCACTGGTTCGGCGTCCAGTCCGGGTTCTCCTCCATCACGCGTTCGACGTTCTCGACGACGACGATCGCATCGTCGACGACGACGCCGGTGGCCAGCACCAGCGCCAGCAGCGAGACGGTGTTCGCGGTGTAGCCGAGGGCGAGCAGCCCGGCGAAGGCGCCGACCAGGCTGACCGGCACCGCGATGATCGGGATCAGCGTCGCCCGCAGATTGCCGAGGAACAGGAACACGACGATGGCGACGAGGATGAACGCCTCGACCAGCGTGGTCTCGACCTCGCTCACCGTGTCGCGCACGAAGGCGGTGAAATCGTAGGTGATCTGGGTATCGAGCCCGTGCGGGAAGCGGTGCTGCAGCTGCGCGAGCTTGGCGTTGACCAGCGTCGAGGTGTTGAGCGCGTTGGCGCCAGGGGCAAGGTTGATCTGCAGCGCGACCGACGGCTTGCCGTCGAGCCGGCTCTCGCTGTCCTCGCTCTGCGCCCCGAGCTCGACGCGCGCGACGTCGTGCACGCGCAACACCGAGCCGTCCGGGTTGGCGCGGATCACGATGTCGCCGAACTGCTTGGCGGTGGTGAGGCGGCCGGTGGTCTGCACGTTCATCTGAAACTGCTGGTCGTTCGCGGCCGGACGGGCGCCGACGCGACCGACCGGAGCGACGACGTTCTGCGCCTGGATCGCGTTGATCACGTCGCCCGGCGACAGGCTGAGATTGGTCAGCCGGCTGGTGTCGAACCAGATGCGCATCGAGTAGAGCTGCCGGCTGATCAGCCGCGCCTGGCCGACGCCGGCGACGCGGCTCAGCTCGTCGATGACGTTGACGGTGAGATAGTTGGTGATCAGCAGCGGGCTGAGCGAGTTGTCGGGCGAGAAGAAATTGACGAATTCGAGGATCGCCGACGAGCGCTTCTGCACCGTCAGCCCCTCCTGCTGCACCAGCGCCGGCAGCTCGGCGAGCGCGGTCTGCACCCGGTTGTTGACGTTGACGGTGTCCAGATCCGGGTCCGAGCCGAGGGCGAAGCTGACGGTCAGCGCATAGCTGCCATCGTTGCTGTTGGCGCTCTGCATGTAGAGCATCTTGTCGACGCCGACGACCTGCGCCTCGATCGGCTGCGCGACCGAGGCCTCGACGACGGCGGCCGAGGCGCCGGGATAGGTCGCGCTCACCTGCACCTGCGGCGGCACGATGTCGGGAAACTGGGCGACCGGGATGCGTGTCATCGAGATCAGCCCGGCGATCGTGATCACGATGGCGATCACGATCGCCAGACGCGGCCGATCGATGAAAATGGCGGAGAACATGCGGGCTGCTCAGTTCGACGTGAAGTGAATGGGCGACGTCAGCCGGACCGCTATCAGATCAGTGCGACGGCGGCGGCGGGGTCGGCGGCGACGTCGATGGCGCGGTGAGCGGGCTGCCGGTGTTGGTTGCCGGCGCGCCAGGCTTCGTCGCGTCCGCCTCGCCCGGCC
>CAXTSD010000257.1:0-4323 GCA_964246775.1 uncultured Acetobacteraceae bacterium
ATAGGTCCGTCACATTTTCCCACTAGCTTTTGATTTGGTGGGCCGATTCACCTGAAGCTCGGGTAGTGAGCGTCAGGATCGGACCACTAGGATGTGCCGAACTCCAGGTCACGGGACCAGGCCGCCCTCTGCGTGGAGGGCGGCCTTCACGTCGAGCGCGCCAGCGCATCGCCTTGATCGGCGACCCAAAATGGGCCGACACGCAGGCCTTTTCCCGGCGACCAGAACTGCTATCGTTCGTGGCAACGGCATCACCGGGAGCAAACCCGGCGTCATGCTTTCGACGATCGTCGCGCAGACGACGCAATGACAAGCCCAGCGGGCGGGGATGAGGACATGAGCCAGGATATCATCGGCATGACCATTGCTAGGGCCGCGCTTACGCGACGGACTGCTCAGGCCGCGCTTACGCGACGCGGGTTGCTCGGCGTCGTGGCAGGCGGCACCGCCGCCTCGGTGCTGCTGTCGCGCCGCGCCGCGGCGCAAACCGAACTCAAGGTCGGCTTCATCGTGAAGATGCCGGAGCAGGCCTGGTTTCAGAACGAGCAGTCCGCCGCCGACGCGCTCGGCAGGCAGATGCATTTCGACGTCGTCAACATCGGCGGCCAGGACGGCGAGAAATGCCTGTCGGCGATCGACAACCTCGCGGCACAGGGCGCCAAGGGCTTCGTCATCTGCCCGCCGGACGTGCGCCTCGGCCCGGCCATCGTCGCCCGCGCCAAGGCGCACAACATGAAGCTCGTCACCGTCGACGACCGCTTCACCGGGCCGGACGGCAAGCCACTCGCCGCCGTGCCGCACCTGGGCCTGTCAAGCTTCAAGATCGGCCAGCAGGTCGGTCAGACCATCTGGGGCGAGATGCAGCGTCGCGGCTGGCGTCCCGAGGAGGTCGGTGCCGTGCGCATCACCGATTACGAATTGCCGACCGCAAAGGAGCGCACCGACGGCGCCACCAAGGCGCTGCTCGACGCCGGTTTCGCCAACGCCAACATCTTCGATGCGCCGCAGCGCACCACCGACACCGAGGGTGGCTCGAATGCCGCGAGCCCGGTCTTCGCGCGTCACGGCAATTTCAAGAAGTGGGTGATGTTCGCGCTGAACGAGGAGACCGTGCTCGGCGGCGTACGCGCCTCCGAGCAGTTCAAGATCGCGCCCGAGGCGATGATCGGCGTCGGCATCAACGGCTCGGCGCCCGCGTTTGCCGAATTCAGCAAGTCGCAGCCTAGCGGATTTTTCGCCACCGTCGCCGTGAGCTCGACGCTGCACGGCAGGCAGAGCACGCTGAACCTGGTCGACTGGATACGCGACGGCAAGCAGCCGCCGCTGGTCACCGAGACCACCGGCACGGTGATGACGCGCCAGAACTGGCAGCAGGTGAAGCAGACGCTCGGCATCTGATCAGGCGCGCGACGTGCCGGCGCCGTTTCTCGCGCTCGACGGCATCTCCGTCGAGTTTCCTGGGGTGAAGGCGCTGAAGAGCGTGAACCTCGACGTGCGCGCCGGGCAGGTGCACGCGTTGATGGGCGAGAACGGCGCCGGCAAGTCGACCCTGCTCAAGGTGCTGAGCGGGGTGAACATGCCGAGCGCCGGCCGCATCGTCATCGACGGCACGGAGCGCCGCTTCGCCAACGCGAGGGACGCGCTCGATGCCGGTGTCGCGATCATCTACCAGGAATTGAACCTGGTGCCGCAGATGACGGTTGCGGAAAACCTGCTGCTCGGGCAGCTGCCCAATGCCGGCCCGGTTCTCGACCGGCGGGGTTTGCGACGCGCCGCGCAGGCCGTGCTCGACGACCTCGGCGAGCCGATCGACCCCGGCATGAAGGTCGGCCGGCTCTCGATCGGCCAGCGTCAGATGGTCGAGATCGGCAAGGCGCTGCTCCGCCGCGCCCGCATCATCGCCTTTGACGAGCCGACCAGCAGCCTGTCGGTGCGCGAGACCGAAAACCTGATGCGCATCATCCGCCGACTGCGCGGCGAGGGCCGCGCGATCGTCTACGTCACCCATCGCATGGACGAGGTTTTTACGATCTGCGACGCGGTGACCGTGTTCCGCGACGGCAGCCGCGTCGCGAGCCACGACGACGTTGCAAACGTGACGCGTCACCAACTGGTGACGGAGATGGTCGGCCGCGAGATCGAGGACGTCTACGGCTACCGCCCGCGCCCGCTCGGCGACACCCTGCTCGACGTGCGCGGACTTACCGGGCCAGGCGTGGCGCACCCGGCCAGCTTTTCGCTGCGGCGCGGCGAGATACTCGGCTTCTTCGGTTTGGTCGGCGCCGGCCGCACCGAGCTCATGCGCCTGCTCTGCGGCGTCGCCGCGCCGAGCGGCGGCAGCGTGCATCTGGGCGGCGCGCTGATGCCGCCAGGCAGTCCGAAAGACGCGATCCGCCTTGGCGTGGCACTCTGCCCGGAGGACCGCAAGACCGAGGGCATCTTCCCGATCGCCTCCGTCGCCGACAACCTCAACGTCAGCTATCGCCGCCACGTCGCCTGGGGCGGCATCGTGCTGCATCGCGGCGCGGAGAGCGCAAACGCGAAGCGCTACATCAAGGAACTCTCCATACGCACGCCGAACGAGCGCGCGAAGATACGCAACCTGTCTGGCGGCAACCAGCAGAAGGTCATCATCTCGCGCTGGCTGTCCGAGAAGATCGAGCTGCTGGTGATGGACGAGCCGACGCGCGGCATCGATGTCGGCGCGCGCAGCCAGATCTACGCCATCCTCTATGATTTGGCAGCTTCCGGAAAAAGCGTCATCGTCGTCTCGAGCGACCTGCCCGAGGTGATGTCCGTCTGCGACCGCATCGCGGTGATGCGGGAGGGCGAAATCACCGGCACCATGGCGCGCGCCGACGCGACGCCTGAACAGTTGCTGCGCCTCGCCTTGCCGGCCCACTGACGGATCTAGAGCGCATGACAATCGGCAAGGGCATCGCCCCCGAACTCACGAACGAACTCACGCCCGAGACCACCAGCACGGGTGACGGCCGCGCGAGCCGCCGGTCATCGAACGCCATGACCATCCTGCGCGGCGCGCTGGACGGCTCGGGCATCGTCATCGTCTTCATCGTCCTGTTCATCGCCCTGTCGGCGCTGGTGCCGGATTTCCTGACCGCCGGAAACATCACCGGCCTGCTGCTGTCGGTCACCCTGATCGGCACGATCGCGGCCACCATGATGTTCGTCCTGGCACTCGGCGAGGTCGACCTCTCGGTCGCCTCCATCGTCGCGTTTTCCGGCGTCGTCGGCGCCGCGGTTACCAGTGCGACGTCAAGCTCGCTCGTCGGGGTCGCCGTCGGCGTGCTGTCGGGCGGCGTGGTCGGCTTCCTCAACGGCTTCGTCGTCGCCCGCCTCGGCATCAACTCGCTGATCGCGACCCTCGCCTCGATGGAGATCGTGCGCGGCCTCGCCTACATCGTCTCCAACGGCGACGCGGTGATCATCACCCAGGAGAACTTCTTCGCCATCGGCGCCGCCTCGCTGCTCGGCGTCACCTTGCCGGTCTGGGTCATGTTCGCCGGTTTCGTCGTGTTCGGGGCATTGCTCACCTCGACAGTGTTCGGCCGCAACGTGCTCGCGATCGGCGGCAACTCGGAGGCGGCGCGACTCGCCGGACTGTCGGTCACCCGGATCAAGATCGTGGTGTTCACGATGCAGGGGCTGATCACCGGACTGACCGGCGTCATCCTGACCTCGCGCATGGCGCTCGGCGATCCGAAGACGTCGCAGGGCCTCGAGCTCGCGGTGATCTCGGCCTGCGTGCTCGGCGGCGTGTCGCTGGTCGGCGGCGTCGCCAGCATTTCCGGCGTGATCGTCGGCGTGTTCATCATGGGCGCGGTCGAGAACGCGATGGGGCTGCTCAACGTGCCCACCTTCTATCAATATCTCGTCCGCGGCGGCATCCTGTTGCTCGCCGTGCTGTTCGACAGGTGGAAGACGGCGCGGCGCTGAGGCGGAGGTAGAGGCATGGTCGAGCCCCGCCTGATTGCGCCGCGCCTGATCGCACTCGACTGGGGCACCTCCTCGTTGCGCGCCTACCTGCTTGGCGACGGCGGTGCCGTGCTCGGCCGCCGCGCCGCCGCGCACGGCATCATGAACCTGCCGGAGGGCGGCTTTCCGGCCGCGTTCCGCGCCGTCACCGACGACTGGCGCGGCCGGCATACCGGCCTGCCGATGCTCGCCTGCGGCATGGTCGGCAGCGCCCAGGGCTGGTCGGAGGCGCCCTATGCCGCCTGCCCGGCCGGTGCCGCCGAGCTCGCCGCGGCATTGTATCCGGTGCCGCTCGGGCCGCCGGCCGGAGCGGGCGAGGTGCTGCAC
>CAXTSD010000258.1:0-3141 GCA_964246775.1 uncultured Acetobacteraceae bacterium
CCATTCCTCCCGACCCGGTGCTCGCCAAGGTGAACGGCGCCGACATCCACTTCAGCGACGTGCAGGCGGCCGCCCAGGGCCTGCCCGCCGAATTGCGCCAGATGCCGCCGCAAGTGCTGTTCCCGATGCTGCTCGAGCAGGTGATCGACCGCGACGCGGTGGTGATCGAAGCGAGGAAGGAGGGGCTGCAGAACGATCCGGCGATCGAGAAGCAGATCGCCCGCGCCACCGACACCGTGCTGCAGAACGCGGTGCTGCAGCGCGACGTCGCGCCGAAGGTGACCGAGGCGGCGATACGCGCGAAGTATGACCACGATATCGCCGCCGCCGGCGGCGAGACCGAGGTGCACGCCCGCCACATCCTGGTGCCGAGCGAGGACCAGGCGAAATCGATTATCGAGCAGCTGAAGAAGGGCGCCAAGTTCGAGGACCTCGCCAAGAAATACAGCACCGACCCGGCGGCGAAATCGGGCGGCGATCTCGGCTTCTTCAAGAAGGACGACATGCTGCCGGAGTTCGCGACCGTCGCCTTCGCGCTCAAGCCCGGCCAGGTGTCGCAGACGCCGGTGCACACGCGCTACGGCTGGCACGTGATCCAGGTGATCGAGACCCGCGTCTCCAAGCCCAAGACCTTCGAGCAGGCGCATGACGAGGTGCGCCAGCAGCTCATCCAGGACCAGATACAGGTGGTTCTCGCCGACGCCCGCAAAGGGGTGAAGATCGAGAAGTTCAACCCCGACGGCACGCCCGCCAAGGACGACGCGGCAAAGCCCGATCCCGGCCTGCCGGCGCCCGGCAAGCCGACCGCGCAATAGGCGGAGGCAGCCTTGGCGGCGCCGACCACCGTCTCGCCGCTCGCCGCGGCGATGCCGCGCCTGCCGCCGCTCTCCGGCGTGCGGCTCGGCGCCGTCGCGGCGGGGATACGCTATGCCGGGCGGACCGACCTCGTGATGGCCGAGTTCGCGCCAGGCACCGCCGTCGCCGGCGTGTTCACCGCCAATCGCTGTCCAGGCGCGCCGGTCGACTGGTGCCGCGCCGCACTCGCCCAGGGTCATGGGGAGGCGCGGGCGCTGGTGGTCAATGCCGGCAACGCCAACGTCTTCACCGGACAGGCCGGGGTTGCGGCGGTGGAGGCGAGTGCCGCCGCCGCCGCCGCCCTCGTCGGCTGCACGCCGCCCGAGGTGTTCCTCGCCTCCACCGGCGTGATCGGCGAGGCGCTGCCGCACGCGCGGCTGACCGCCGCCCTGCCGGGGCTCTATCGCAGCCTCTCGGAGGATGGCTGGGCCGACGCCGCACGCGGCATCATGACCACCGACACCTTCCCCAAGGCGGCGACGCGCCGCCTCCGGCTCGGCGGGTGCGACGTCACCATCCAGGGCTTCGCCAAGGGCTCGGGCATGATCGCGCCCGACATGGCGACCATGCTGTGCTTCGTCTTCACCGACGCCGCACTGCCCGCCAGCGCCCTGCAGTCGATGCTGAGCGAGGGCGTGCGGCGCAGCTTCAACCGCACCACCGTCGACAGCGACACCTCGACCTCCGACACCGTGCTGCTGTTCGCGACCGGCGCCGCCGCCAATGCGCGCGACGCCGACACCCAGGCGTTCGCCGCCGCCCTCGCCGACCTGCTGCTCGAGCTCGCCCTGCTGGTGGTGCGCGACGGCGAAGGCGCGCAACACCTGATACGCATCGACGTGACCGGCGCCGTCGATGACGGCTCGGCCGGCCGCATCGCGCTTTCGGTCGCCAATTCGCCGCTGGTCAAGACCGCGATCGCCGGGCAGGACGCGAACTGGGGCCGCATCGTCATGGCGGTCGGCAAGGCGGGCGAGCCGGCCGAACGCGACCGGCTCTCGATCGCGATCGGCGGCGTGCCGATCGCGCGCAATGGCGGGCCGATCCCTGGCTATGACGAGACCCCCGTGGTCGCCCACATGGCCGGGCGCGAGATCGGGATCGCGGTCGATCTCGGCCTCGGCGACGGACGCGGGACCGCCTGGACCTGCGACCTCACGCACGGCTACATCGACATCAACGGCAGCTACCGGAGCTGATGGCGCCACCCGGTCCCGGCTTTGCGCCGCTGACCACGGAGCGGCTGACCCTGCGGCCGCTCGCCGCCGCCGACGCGCCGGCCATTCATCGCCTGGTCAATGACTGGGAGGTGGTGCGCATGCTGTCCCGCCTGCCCTTCCCGTATCCTGAAAACCTCGCGGGCGAGTGGATCGCCGCCACCGCCGGGCAGCTCGCCGCCGGCAGCGCGATCCACCTCGCCATCACCGGCATCGAAAGCGGGTCCGAGATGCTGATCGGCTGCGTCGGCTTGCGGCTCGACAGGCAGGCGGGCGCCGGCCATCTCGGCTACTGGGTCGGCCGCAAATACTGGGGCCACGGCGTCGCCAGCGAGGCGGCGGGCCGGCTCGCCCGCTGGGCGCTCGCCAATCTCAGCCTCGACCGCATCGAGGCCGAAGTCGCGACCGACAACGCCGCCTCCGCCGCGGTGCTGCGACGCATCGGCTTCCGCGAGACCGGCCGCAGCCAGCAGGATTTCCTCGCCCGCGGCGGCAAGCAGGCGGTGCGCGTCTTCGAGGCCAGGCGCGACGACCTGTTCGGCCCGGTCGACGCCGGCGACGAACCAGCCTGTCCTGGCGCCGCCGCGACCCCCCGGCCAGGCAGGCGCGTGCTGCTGGTTGCCGCCTGCGCGCTGGTCGATAGCGACAGCCGGGTGCTGCTCGCGCGCCGGCCGGAAGGCAAGAAGATGGCCGGGCTGTGGGAGTTTCCCGGCGGCAAGGTCGATCCCGGCGAGACGCCCGAACTCGCGCTGATACGCGAGCTGCGCGAGGAGCTCGGGATCGACGTGTCCGAGGCCTGCCTCGCCCCGTTCACCTTCGCCTCGCATGCCTATGAGCGCTTCCACCTGCTGATGCCGCTGTTCCTGTGCCGGCGCTGGACCGGCTTCGCGCAGCCCCTCGAGGGCCAGACCCTGGCCTGGGTGCGCCCCGACCGGCTGCACGAATACGAGATGCCGCCGGCCGACAAGCCGATCGTGCCGTTGCTGCGGGGGTTTCTTTAACAAGCAAGGCCAGGGCTCTGCCCTTGACCGGGCACCCATCGCACGAGGGCGATGGGGGCCCCCGCCCC
>CAXTSD010000258.1:3151-4315 GCA_964246775.1 uncultured Acetobacteraceae bacterium
GCCTGGGCTCTCCCCTCTCCGGGGAACCCTTCGCTCGTGTGCTTTGGGACCCGACGCCAAGGGCCGGCGGCCCTTGGATCCCATTCAGTAAGGACATTCGCCAATGGATCCGACGGGCTGCGTCATCATCATCGGCAACGAGGTGCTCTCCGGGCGCACGCAGGACGTCAACGTAAAGTTTTTGGCGACCCGGCTCGGCGGGCTCGGCATTCCGGTGCGCGAGGTGCGCATCATCCCCGACGTCGCCGACACCATCGTCAACACGGTGAATGAGATGCGCGCCCGCCACGACCACGTGTTCACCACCGGCGGCATCGGCCCGACGCATGACGACATCACCAGCGAATGCGTCGCCGCCGCCTTCGGCCTGCCCTGGGAGAAACACCCCGAGGCCTGGGCGCTGCTCGACGCCACCTACAAGCCTGGCGAGTTCAACGCCGCGCGCCAGCGCATGGCGACGCTGCCGCGCGGCGCCACCCTGATCGCGAACCCGGTCTCCACCGCGCCGGGGTTCACCATCGGCAACGTCCACGTCATGGCCGGCGTGCCGCGCATCATGCAGGCGATGTTCGACGCCCTCGCCCCCACACTGCAAGGCGGCGCCCCGATCACCGCCGCGGCGCTGCACGCCGTGGGGATCTACGAGGGCCAGATCGCCGAGGGCCTGTCCGCCATCCAGCAACGTTTCCCGCAGACCGACATCGGCAGCTACCCCTACGAGCGCCCGGCCGGCCACGGCATCGCCATCGTCTGCAAGGGCCGCGACGCGGACGCCGCCCGCCTCGCCCTCGCCGAAGTCGCCACCCTGTTCCGCGCGCTCGGCATCGAACCGATCGACGGCGAGCCCGGCTAGAATATCCTGGACAGGACGGTTTCCTCGAAAAACATCACTACCATCAAGAAAACCCGACAGGTGTTCAGCAACCGGCCCACGTGCAGATTGTAAGTGTAAAGGCAATTCTGAGAAACGGTGTGTCTTTTAAAAGCATCTCTATGGAAGAATAGAATGAAGAGACTTAATTTTACTTTATGAATGCAACACTGTTGTATTTGTCGTCACATGGAATGATTTTGCGATGAAGCGCTCCACGACAGTCGGTTACAGGTTCGCTGATGCAAACATCGTAACTAAATATAACATCCAGACTTCTTGAGAGGTTTATC
>CAXTSD010000259.1:0-4291 GCA_964246775.1 uncultured Acetobacteraceae bacterium
CGCGGCCGACCAGCACGAGGCGGCTGCCCGGCAGCTCGGCCGCCACCCTGGCGAAGGCCTCGACTAGCACGAACACGCCCTTGCGCCGGTCGAGATGCGAGTAGAACAGGATCGAGGCGGCCGGCTCCGGCTGAGGTGAGGGCCCTGGTCGCGGGGAGAACAGCGTCGCGTCGATGCCGTGGCGCAGCGGCACCGTCTTGGCCCGCGCTAGGCGGGGTGCGGCGAGGCGGTTGAGCGCCGCCGGCGTGGTCACCAGCAGCACGCTGGCGTGGGATTGCTGGGCGAAGTTGATCAGCCAGCGCGCCGCGGCACTCGCCGCGAGGGACAGCCGGCCGCGCCCGGCGTCGCCGACCTCGCCATCCGGCCAGCGCGCGACGAAGGTGCCGAGGATCACCGGCAGGCCGCTGCCGAGCAGGCCGAGCGACAGGCCGCTGAACACCGGGTTCAGCTGATGCACGAGGTCGATGCGCTCGCGCTGGCGCAGGCGGCGCAGCAGGCGGCGGATCGACCAGGCGTAGTGCAGCCGGTCGAGCGCCGGGTTGACGTAGCGGGGCGCGATCGGGTGCAGGGTCGCGTTGTCCGGCAGCGGCCGGCTGAGCGCCACCTTGCGGGTCGCGACGTGCAGGCGGTAGCCGCGTCTCGCGAGCTCGTGGATGAAGCCGTAGGCGACCAGCCCGTCGCCGTTCGGCAGGTGGTCGGTCAGCAGGTCGGACGGGTGGGCGATGAACACGGTGGGCCGGCGGCGGGGCGCCATCCTCTCCGTCGTCGTCTGCGTCGTGATGTCCACTGTCATGCCCGGCTGCCGGCGACGGCGGCCTCGTAGAGCGCGGCCATCGCGGCGAGCGAGTGCGGCAGGCTGAACGGGCTGCGCTCGAGTGCCTGGGCAAGCAGCGGCTCGCGCGGGCTGAGGCGCGCCGGCAGCTCGGTGAGCGCCCGCGCCCAGGCGTCCGCACCCGCGGCCAGGGTCAGGCGGCGCACCAGCGGCGCGTGCACTGCCGCCTCGTGCGCCGCCGCTTCGGACACCAGGCAGGGCAGCCCGGCGGCCTGCGCCTCCACCAGCACCAGCGGCAGCCCCTCATGCAGCGAGGGAAGCACGAAGGCGTCCATTGCATCAACCATCACGCCGGGCACGTCGCGGCAATCCGCCAGCACGGTCGCGCGCGCGGCGAGGCCGCGCTGGCGCAGCGCCTGCTCGATGCCGGGCCGCAAGCCGCCGTCGCCGACCAGCAGCAGGTGCGCATCGACGCCCTGGGTGAGCGAGGCGGCCAGCACGTCGAGCAGGAAACCGTGGTTCTTTGCCGCGACGTAGCGCCCGACATGGCCGAGCACGAAGCGGCCCGGCGGAATGCCGAGTGCGGCGCGCTGGCCGGGCGGCGGCGGGGCTGCGAAACGCCGCAGGTCGATGCCGCAATGGAGCAGCTTCCAGCGCGGATCGGCGCGCCAGGCCGGGCCGAACATCGACAGCGCCGCGGCCTCGCTCACCCCGCGCCCGGCGGTGGCGAAGCGGCGGATCGCCCGGTGGCCGGCGGCGGCGTAGGCGCGATAGAGCGGGCCGGCGCGGCGCAGCGCCGGGCGGATGTCGTTGTGGCTGTGCGCGATCCGCACCGGGACGCCGTGCGCCCGCCCCAGCGCCAGCACGTAGCCCTGGAATTGCGTGCCGTGGGTGTGCAGCACGTCGAACGGGCCGGCCTGGCGCAGCAGGCGGCGGAAGTTGGCGGCGAAACGCCACGGGTTGGCGTGGCCCGGCACGGCGTGCACGCGCACGCCGGCCTGGCGGAACTCGGCGGTGAAGGCCTCCTCCTCGGTCGTCCAGACCATGACGTCGTGCTGGTAGCGCGCGCTGTCGAGGCGGCGGATCACGTCGTAGAGCCAGCCCTCGACGCCGCCGCGCGCGAGGTGGCCGACGCTGTGCAGTATGCGCAGCCGCCCGGCTGCGGCGCCGGGCGGCGCGGCGAGCGGCGGCGTCAATTCGGCTGGGTCTCGAGCCTGGTTGCCGGGACTGCGGCCGGGACTGCGGCAGCGTCGGCCTCGAACTGCTCGAGCCAGCGCCTGGCGGCGCCGGCCCTCGGCATCTCGACGCAATCGAGGCGTTGCTTGAACGCCAGTATCTCGGCCTGCATGTAGGCCTCGAACAGCCGCGTGAAGTTGGCCTCGGAGAAGCGTTTGGCGTTGCTGTGGCAGGCCTCCGGGGTGAACCGGTGCGCGTCGCGCTTGAAGCGCCGTATCGCTGCGGCGATCAGGCCGGGCTCGGGGCGGTCGAAGAACACGCCGGTCGGCGCCGGTCCGTCGGCGATGATCGTCTCGCGCGCGCCGCCGCGACCGAGCGCGATGACCGGCGTGCCCTCGCCCTGCGCCTCGACCGGCACGATGCCGAAATCCTCCTCGGCGGCAAACACGAACGCGCTCGCCTGGCGCATCAGCAGGCGCAGCTCGCTATCCGGGACGTGGCCGCGAAACTCGACGTTGCCGCCGGCGAGCGCCTTGAGCCGGGCGAGCTCGGGGCCGGTGCCGGCGATGACCAGGCGCTCGTCGGGCAGCTCGCGAAACGCCTCGATGATGGCGTGCATGTTCTTGTAGGGCACCATTCGCGACGCGGTCAGGAAGCCGCCGCGCTTGCTGGTCCTGACCAGGGTGTCGGGGATGCTGACCGGCGGGTAGATGACCTCGGACAGACGGCCGTAGGTCTTGAAGATGCGTCGGGCGATGAACCTCGAATTGGCGATGTAGCCGTCGACGCCGTGGGCGGTGCGCACGTCCCACAGCCGCAGCCGGTGCAGCAGCAGGCGCGCGCTCCAGCTCTTCCAGCCGCTCTGCAGCCGCGACTCGCGCAAGTACTGGTGCTGCATGTCCCAGGCGTAGCGCATCGGCGAATGCACGTAGGCGAGATGCAGCTGGTCCGGCCCGGTGATCACGCCCTTGGCGACGGCGTAGCTGCTCGAGATGATCAGGTCGTAGGCGCCGAGATCGAACTGCTCGATCGCCAGCGGCATGAGCGGAAGATACAGCCTGTGGCGTTTGCGCAACAGTGGCATGCGCTGCAGGAACGACGTTTGGCTCGCGACGACGCCGAGCTCGCGCCGGTCGGCGCTGCCGAGAAGATCGAAAAGGCAGAACAGGTCGGCACCAGGAACGCTCTGGAGTATAGACTTCAGCACCTTTTCCGCGCCGCCGATTGTGTAAAGGTAGTCGTGGACAACTGCAACGCGCATGTAAACAAGCCTTGCACTTATAGTATAATGGTAGGTGAATGTATTTGGCGTTGTCACTGTCTTTGTGCGGTGCGGTAGCATAGGCGCGCGTGCACCAGGTCTTGTTTCGATGTATTGCCGGTCGAATTGCGTCGAGCGGGAGGCGTGCGTGCGGCGTTCCGGTAAAGTATTTCTCGCGCTGGCGGCGGCGGCGCTCGGCGGCGCCGAACCGTTTCCGTTCTCGCCGCTGATCGGCGCCACCTGCCAGGCGCGCTCGGACGAGCCGACGATCGAGTTTGCCCGCTGGCGGGTGAGCGGCAGCGGCGTGCATCGGCTGTTCTCGACGGTGGGGGCTGAGCAGTGGCGCCTCACGCTCAACAACCGCGACGCCGGAAAGGCGAGCGAGATACGGTTCTCGGCCGATGGCGGGCAGGGTGGGCCGGCGCCGGTCGTCACGGTGAGCTGCACGCCCTGACCTGCAGGCCCTGGGGCGAGTGTGACAGGAGGACGGGAGATGACCGAGCAGGCGATCGGGGCGGCGCTGACCACGGCGATGCTGCACAGCGCGGCGCCGATGGTGCTGTCCGACCCGCATCTGCCGGACTGCCCGATGGTCGCGGCCAATGCCGCGTTCGCAGCGCTGACCGGCTATCCGAGCGAGGAGATACTCGGCCGCAACTGCCGCTTCCTGCAGGGGCCGAAGACCGACCCCGCCTCGGCGGCGCGCATACGCGCCTGCCTTGCCGCCGGCCAGGGCTGCATCGAGTGGATCGTCAACTACCGACGCGACGGCGCGATGTTCTGGAACCTGCTGTTCATCTCGCCGGTGCGCGACCGGGACGGCGGGCTGCGGTATTTCTTCGGCAACCAGCTCGACATCACGCTCGGCTCGCCGGCCTGGCTTGATCGGGTGACGCTTGGCAGCGCCCACGTGACGCCGGCGCTCGAGCGGGAGTTCCACCTGCTGCTTGACGAGGTCGGCGTTGCGGCGCGGGCGGCCGCCCTTCAGCGCATCGTCGCCGCGGCGCATCGGCTGGCCGAGATTTCGGTGAGCCTGGCGCCGGGGAGCTTGCCGCCGATCAGGCGGGCGGGCGGCGCCTGAC
>CAXTSD010000260.1:0-4282 GCA_964246775.1 uncultured Acetobacteraceae bacterium
GACGACCTCGCCGCCAGGGCTTCGGCAAAGATCGAGTCGTGGGCGGCGGGGGGGGGGGTGCCCCCCCCCCCGCTTCTTGAAGATGATGACGGTGTCGAGCCGATCCTGCGCCACCACGGTCGCGCTCACCGACGCGCCGGCGACCAGCGGCGCGCCGATCGCAACGCCGGCCTCTGTGCCGACGGCGAGGATCTCGTCGAAGGTGATGGTGGCGCCGGGCGCCGCCTCAAGCTTCTCGACCTTCAAAACATCGCCGGGGGCGACCCGATATTGCTTTCCGCCGGTGCGGATCACTGCGAACATGCCACTCTCTGCCTTGCCGTGACGCTCGCGGCGCCAATTTTTCGCCGGACGTCAGACGCGCCCGTGCCCGGCCCTGCCGCTTTGGGAAGCAGGCTGCCAGTCCCGGCTGTATCCCGCCGCGACGGCCGCCTGTCAATCGTCCAGCGGCGCCGAACGCTTGCCGCCAGCCCGATTTTGCGCCTAAACCCCCGCCTCGACGGAGAGGTGCCAGAGTGGCCGATCGGGGCGGTCTCGAAAACCGTTGTGCGTGCAAGCGTACCGTGGGTTCGAATCCCACCCTCTCCGCCGGGCGCCACATGGCTGGACGCCTGCTAGGCCGCGGCTGCGGGGAAGTAGTCCATCGCCGCAAGGTCAGCCATCAGGCTTGGCCCGGTCGGCTGCCAGCCGAGCCGCTCGCGTGTCCAGGCGCTCGACGCGGGCAGGTCGTAGCCGGCGAACGGGGCGAACCAGCCGAAGTGATCCGCCGCCGCCTCCGGCGATAGCGACACCGCCGGGATGCCGAGGCCGGCGCCCACCGTTTCGGCGATCTGGCGGGCCGGCACGCCGTCCTCGGCGGCCGCATGATAGCGCGCACCGGTCTCGTGGCGCTCCAGCGCCAGCCGATAGAGTTGCGCGACGTCGGTGACGTGCGCCGCCGGCCAGCGGTTGGCGCCGTCGCCGACATAGGCCGAGACGCCCTTCGCGCGAGCGATGTCGATCATCGGCGTGACTAGGCCCTGCTTCACCGTGTCGTGCACCTGCGGCAGCCGCACCACGGCGACCGAGACGCCTTTGGCCGCCTGCTCGGCGCCCGCCTTCTCGGAGGCGATGCGCGGATTCGGGTTGTCCCAGTCGACGACGTCCTCGGTCGCCGGGCGGCCGGGTCCTGGGCTGCCCATGCCGGTTCCCGAGGTGATGATGAGCGGCCGATCCGAGCCGGCGAGCACGCCGCCCATCGCCGAGATTGCGCGCTCGTCCTTTTCGCAATTTGCCAGAAACCTGGAAAAATCGTGATCAAACGCGGTGTGGATGACCGCGTCCGCCTGGGCCGCGCCGCGGGCCAGGCTGTCCGGGTCCTCGAGGTCGCCGCGATGCACCTCGGCGCCCGCCGCCTCAAGCTGCCGCGCGCCGGCATCCGAGCGGGTGAGGCCGAGGACCTGATGCCCGGCCGCGATCAATTCGACGACGATGCGCGAGCCGATGAAGCCGGTCGCGCCAGTGAGGAATACACGCACGGGAACACCTCCTGTTGGTTCGCACGACAGAGTCGCGTCAGACCCGAAGCAGGTAAAGTGGTGACCTCATCGTGGACTGGCGGGTTTGCGAAAGTTTGTGGTCCGGACGCCTGCTTGCGCGTTAAACGGCGGTGCGGCAACCAAGAGACATCACGTGAACGACCTCGTCTGGAACCATGCCGCGCCGTCCGCGCTGGCGTCGTTTCTCGCCGCGATGGTCGAGTTCGTCGAGGCGCTGACCGTCATCCTCGCCGTCGGCAGCGTGCGCGGCTGGCGCGACGCGCTGCTCGGGACGGCCGCGGCGCTTGCCGTGCTGCTGCTGATCGTGCTCGGGCTCGGCAGCGCGCTCGCGCGCGTCCCGCTCGACGTGATCCGGCTCGCGGTCGGCGCGCTGACGCTGCTGTTCGGGCTGCGCTGGCTGCGCAAGGCGATCCTGCGCGCCGCCGGCGTCATCCCGCTGCACGACGAGGCGGCGGTGTTTTCGCGGCAGACGCAGGCGCTCAGTCAGCACCGCCGTGCGGACCGGTGGGACCGGATCGCCTTCGCGACGACGTTCCAGATCACCATGCTGGAGGGCGTCGAGGTCGTGTTCATCGTGGTCGCGATCGGCTCGGGGGGTGCCGGGCTGCTCTGGCCGGCGAGCCTCGGCGCGCTCGCGGCGCTGCTGCTGGTGGCTCTGCTTGGGCTCGTGATCCACCGGCCGCTGTCGCGCATCCCCGAGAACGGCCTGAAATTCAGCGTCGGCGTGCTGCTCTGCGGGTTCGGCAGCTTCTGGTTCGGCGAGGGCATCGGCATCGCCTGGCCCGGCTCGGACTGGTCGATCCTGGCGCTGGTGGCGGGATACCTCGCCGTCGCCTCGCTCGCCGTGCCGCTCTGCCGGGCGCGCGCCGTACGGTCGGTCGGCTCGGCGGGCGCCTGATCGCCGGTGCGCTGGATCAGGACCGTTCTGAACGAGGTGATCGGGCTGCTCGTCGACGACGGCCGGCTCGCCGCCTTGATCGTTCTGTGGCTTGTGCTCGCCGCGCTCGGGCTGCCGCGGCTTGGCCTCGGCGGCAGCGCGAGCGGCGGCATCCTGTTCGCCGGCCTCGGCGCGATCCTGCTAGAGAGCGTCACCCGGCGCGCCGGACAATAGAGGAGGCAATGTCTATGCGCGAGCCATCGGCAGCGGAGGTGGAGCACGGCGGCGCCAGCCGGAGCAAGGTGCCGGAAGTCACGCTGCTGTTCTGGATCATCAAGATCGCCGCGACGACGCTCGGCGAGACCGGCGGCGACGCGGTGACGATGACGATGCGGCTCGGCTACCTGGTCGGCAGCGCGATCTTCATCGCGGCCTTCGTCGTGCTCGTCGCGGCGCAGATCGCGGCCAAGCGGTTTGATCGCTGGCTCTACTGGCTGGTGATCGTCGCGACCACGACGGCCGGCACGACGATGGCCGATTTCGCCGACCGCTCGCTCGGCATCGGGTATCCCGGAGGATCATCGATCCTGTTCGCGCTGCTGATGGCCTCGCTTGGCGTCTGGTACTGGTCGACCGGCTCGGTCTCGGTCGAGACGGTGGCGACGCCGAAGGTGGAGGTGTTCTACTGGGTGACGATCCTGCTGTCGCAGACGCTCGGCACCGCGCTCGGCGACTGGATGGCCGACACCACCGGGCTCGGCTACGAGGGCGGCGCGCTGGTGTTCGCGCTCGCGCTCGCGGTTGTGGCCGCGGCGGATTTTCGCAACGCCGTTTCGCACACCCTGCTGTTCTGGGCCGCGTTCATCCTGACCCGGCCGCTCGGGGCGACGGTCGGCGACCTGCTCGACAAGCCGGTCGCCCAAGGTGGCCTCGCGCTCAGCCGCATCTCCGCCTCCGCGGTTCTGGCGATCTTCATCGTCCTCTGCCTGCTGCTGTTCCGCCAGCGCGCCGGAGCGCATCCCGGCCAGCGCGACGCCGCTGCGTAGGCCCTGGCCATGGCTGCGGTCGCTCAAGGCAAGGCTGCTCGGCCTCTGGCTGATCTCGCTGATCGCCAGCGTCGCCGTAGGCATTCTGCTCATCCAGCTCACCCGGCAATCGACCGCGGCACAGGTCGGTCGCGCCGAGGCGGTGGTCGCGCGCGCCTGCGACCTGATCCGCGACCGCTACGGCTTCTATGCCGCCGGCTGGTCGGGGCCGCAGCCCGGAGCGTTCGACGAGCGGCTGCGGGCCGACCTCGGGACGGCGGTCGCCGTCGCCCGGGCGCGCCCGGCCGGGGGGGGGGGCGGGCTCGGGGGTGCCGCCGCGGGGTCGCTCGCCTATGCCGTCCCGCCCTCTGAGGGGAGCGGGGCGAAGACCGACCTGCCGGCGGCGGAGCGCCAGCAGATCGAGGCGATCAACCAGCTTGCGGCGCGCGACGAGCAGGCGGTGGATCGTGAGGCGACCGCCGGAGCGGAGACGCTGCTGCTGCACGCCTGTCCGCTCTCCGGCCCGATCGGCGGCCTGACCGCCTGGACGATGACCCGGGTGCGGGCGATGCGTGGTTTCTGGCCGCTGCAGCTCGGGCTCGGGGTGCTGCTGGCGTTGCTGGTGCTGATGCTGACCTCGCTCGGCCGCACGCTCCTGGTCTGGGGCCGGCACGTGCGCGGCGTCGAGGCGACGCTCGCACGCGCCGGCGCCGACGGGATGCCGACCGTGACGCGCACCGGCGAGCGCGAGCTCGACATCATCATCGACGCGTTGAACGAGGCTGGGACGAGGCTCGGCGAGGCGCGGCGACAGGCCGACGCGATGGCGGCCCGGGCGGCGC
>CAXTSD010000261.1:0-3331 GCA_964246775.1 uncultured Acetobacteraceae bacterium
GCCAAGGACGCGGCCAGGGGCGCGGCCAGGGACGGGCAAACTGGCAAGCCGCGCCGCCGGCGGACGCTCGCGCGTCACCGACATGTCGCGCCAGCCGTCGTGGTGGTGGACCTGCTCACATCGCACTGATAGAGCAGATTTCAGAATGTAACGAGGGCGCGCCCCCTCACGTCAGCCGGCGCGCGCCGCCTCCATCAACGCCCGCATGCGCGAGACCGTCGCCGCCAGCCCGTCGAGTATCGCCTGGCCGATCAGGAAATGGCCGATATTCAACTCAACGACCTCCGGCAAGGCGGCGATCGGGCCGACATTGGCGTCGTCGAGCCCGTGCCCGGCATGCACCTCGAGCCCGGCCGAGCGCGCGAGGCGGGCACCGGCGGCGAGCCGCACCAGCTCGCCGTCGCGCCCGTTCGCATAGGCGCCGGTGTGCAGTTCGACCACGGCGCTGCCGAGCGCGGCGGCGGCGGCGATCTGCGCCGGATCGGGGTCGATGAACAGCGACACGCGTATGCCGGCATCGGCGAGCGCGGCGACGATCGGGCGCAGCGTGGCGATCTGCCCCGCCGCGTCGAGCCCACCCTCGGTCGTCACCTCGGCGCGGCGCTCCGGCACCAGGCAGGCGGCGTGCGGCTTGGCGGCGAGTGCGATCGCCAGCATCTGCGGCGTTGCCGCCATCTCGAGGTTCACCGGCGCCCGCACCGCCGCCATGATGCGCGCCAGATCGTCGTCGCGTATGTGCCGCCGGTCCTCGCGCAGGTGCAGGGTGATGCCGTCCGCACCCGCCGCGACCGCCGCCTCGGCCGCCGCCAGCGGATCGGGGTGGGCGCCGCCGCGCGCGTTCCTGACCGTCGCCACGTGGTCGATGTTCACGCCGAGCCGCAGCCGGTTCACCGTCGGGCTCCGTGTGCGGCGCGGTTGCCCGCGATCGCGTCCGCCATGCGCAGCGCGGCGACCAGGCTGGCGGGATCGGCGACGCCCTTGCCGGCGATGTCGAACGCGGTGCCATGGTCCGGCGAGGTGCGCACGATCGGCAGGCCGAGGGTGACGTTGACGCCGTGCGTCATGTCAAGCGTCTTGAGCGGGATCAGCGCCTGGTCGTGATACAGGCATAGCGCCGCGTCGTAGCCGGCGCGCGCGGCCTCGGTGAACATGGTGTCCGGCGGGTAGGGTCCTTGCACGGCGATCCCCGCCGCCCGCAGCGCCGCGATCGCCGGTTCGATGATCGTGCGCTCCTCGTCGCCCATGGTGCCCTGCTCGCCGGCATGCGGATTGAGCCCGGCGACCGCGAGACGCGGCGAGACGATGCCGAAATCCGCCGTCAGCGCCTCGGCAGTAATCCGCCCCGCCACCACGATCGCCTCCGTCGTCAGCATGTCGAGCGCCCGCCGCAGCGACACGTGGATCGTCACCGGCACCACGCGCAGTGCCGGTGCGGCCAGCATCATCACCTCCCGACCTTTACAGCCGGTTAACGCCGCCAGGAATTCGGTGTGCCCGGGATGCGCGAAACCCGCTTTCGTCAGCACCGCCTTGCTGATCGGGTTGGTCACCACCGCGGACGCCGCGCCGGTTTGCGCGAGGCGCACCGCGCCCTCGATGCTGGCGATCACCGCCGGCGCGTTCCTGCCGTCCGGCACGCCCGCCACGACCGGCGCCGGCAAGCCGATAGGCAGCACCGGCAGCGCCTCGGCGACCAGCTCGTCTGGCGAGCCTACCACCCGCACCGGGCCGAACCGGGCCAGCCATTCGGGATCGCCGAGCACGACGAAGCGCGGCCCCGCCTCGCGCAGGCGTCGCCAGGCGCCGAACGTGATCTCGGGGCCGATGCCGGCCGGGTCGCCCATCGTCAAAGCGAGCGGTGCGGTCATCGCGTCGTCACCGCGTCAGATGTGCAAGGCCCGGCCCTCGACCGCGAGCGCCGCCTCCTTGACCGCCTCGTTCAGGCTCGGATGCGCGTGGCAGGTCCTCGCCACGTCCTCCGACGAAGCACCGAACTCCATCGCGGTCGCGATCTCGGCGATCAGCGTGCCGGCATCCGGGCCGATGATGTGGGCGCCCAGAATGCGGTCGCTCGCCTTGTCGGCGAGTATCTTCACGAAGCCGTCGGTCGCCCCCATCGCGCGGGCGCGGGCATTGGCGGTGAACGGAAACTTGCCGATGGCGTAGTCGGCGCCGTCCTGCTGCAACTGCTCCTCTGTCCTGCCGATCGAGGCGACCTCGGGCCAGGTATAGACGACGCCCGGGATCACGTCGTAGTTCACGTGACCGGCGCGGCCGGCGAGCTGCTCGGCGAGTGCGACGCCCTCCTCCTCGGCCTTGTGGGCGAGCAGCGGGCCGCGCAGCACGTCGCCGATCGCGTAGATGCCTGGTGCTGCGGTCTGGAACCGGGCGTCCGCGGCGATGAAGCCGCGTTCGTCGAGCGCGACGCCGGCCGCCTCGAGCCCGAGATCGGCGGTGAACGGGCGCCGGCCGACCGAGAGCAGCACCACATCCGCCTGCACCGTCTCGGACGCGCCGCCAGCGGCCGGCTCCAGCGTCAACGTGACGGCCTCGCCCTCGACCGTCGCGCCGGTCACCTTGGTCGACAGCTTGAAGACAAATCCCTGCTTGCCGAGCACGCGCTCGAACGCGCGGCCGATCTCGCCGTCCATGCCCGGCACCAGCCGGTCCAGATACTCGACGACGGTGACGCGGGCGCCCAGCCGGTGCCAGACGCTGCCAAGCTCGAGCCCGATATAGCCGCCGCCGATGACCACCAAATGCTCGGGCACCTGGTCGAGCTCGAGCGCGCCGGTCGAGTCGACGATCCGCTTGCCGTCGAGCGCGACGCCGGGCAGCTTCGTGCTCTCGCTGCCTGTCGCGATCACGATCGACTTCGCCGCGTAGGTCTCGCCGCCAACGGCGACCCGGCCGTCACCGGCGAGCCTGCCCTCGCCCTTAAGCCAGGTCACCTTGTTCTTCTTGAACAGGAACTCGATGCCCTTCACGTTGGCGGTGACGACCTCGCCCTTGCGCGCCTGCATGCGCGCAAGATCGAGCCGGACGCCGTCGACCACCACGCCGTGCTCGGCAAAGCCGTGCCCCGCCTCGTGGAAGTTTTCCGAGGATTGCAGCAGCGCCTTCGAGGGAATGCAGCCGACGTTGAGGCAGGTGCCGCCCAGGGTCGCGCGCTTCTCGACGCAGGCGACCTTTAGGCCAAGCTGGGCGGCGCGGATCGCGCACACATAGCCGCCGGGACCGGCGCCTATTACAATGATATCAAAGATTTCGGGCATTGTGCACCTTTAAGAAAGGGCCCGGGGCGGCCCGGGCCCCCGGCCCCCCACCACCC
>CAXTSD010000261.1:3341-4242 GCA_964246775.1 uncultured Acetobacteraceae bacterium
CATTAACTAACGGCCCGGGCTCTGCCCTGGCCCCGGCCACCATTCGCACATGTGCGTTGGGACCCACCGCTGGGGTCAGTCGACCCCAGACCCCGTTGATAAAGTCTTGGGCTGGTCCGGTGGGGTCTAAAGTCCTAGCAGCAGCCGCCTCGGGTCCTCGACCCCCTCCTTGACCCGCACCAGGAAGCTCACCGCTTCCTTGCCGTCGACGATGCGGTGATCGTACGACAGCGCCAGATACATCATCGGCCGGATTTCGACGCGGCCGGCAACCGCGATCGGCCGCTCCTCGATCTTGTGCATGCCGAGGATCGCCGATTGCGGCGGGTTGAGGATCGGCGTGCTCATCAGCGAGCCGTAGACGCCGCCATTGGTGATCGAGAACGACCCGCCGGCGAGCTCCTCGAGCTTGAGCTGCCCGTCCCGCGCCCGCCTGCCGAAATCACCGACGGCGCGCTCGACGCCGGCGAAGTCGAGCCCGTCGGCGTCGCGTATCACCGGCACCACGAGGCCGTTCTGGCCACCGACGGCGATGCCCATGTGGACGTAGTGCTTGTAGATGATGTCGTCGCCGTCGATCTCGGCATTGACCGCCGGAAACTCCTCGAGTGCCGCGACGCAGGCGCGCACGAAGAACGACATGAAGCCGAGCCGGGCGCCCTTGTGGCGCTTCTCGAACGCGTCCTTGTACTCGGCGCGCAACGCCATCGCCGACGACATGTCCACCTCGTTGAAGGTGGTCAGCATCGCCGCGGTGTTCTGCGCCTCCTTCAGCCGCTGCGCGATGGTGCGGCGCAGGCGGGTCATCTTCACCCGCTCCTCGCGCGCTTCCGTCTCGCGCGGCGGGCGTGCCGCCGGCGCCGGCGCCTTGGGCACGGGGCGGTCGAGAAAGGCGAGCACG
>CAXTSD010000262.1:0-4222 GCA_964246775.1 uncultured Acetobacteraceae bacterium
TCACAGCGAATCACGAATGAGGAAAGATTCACAGCCTCAGAGCCCTCGCCTTGCTGTCCGCAAGCTCCTAACCGACAGACCGCGCAAACGCGATCCGTCGTGCCGCGACGCCGACCACGAGCGCGTCGATGAACACCCGCACCTTGGCCGACAGGCTGCGGTGGCTCGAGTAGAGCGCGAACGCGTCCGAGCTCGCCGGCCCGACATCGGCGAGCACCCGTACCAGCTCGCCCTTGGCGATCGCCTCGGCGGCCATGTAGTCCGGCATCTGGCCGATGCCGGCGCCGGCGGCGATCACGCCGTGGACCAGCGCCGGATCGGGCGCCACCGTGCGGGTGCGCAGCGTCACCGCCTGCATCCGGCCGTCGGCGCCGCGGAACGACCAGCTCACCTTCGGCCCGGTGAGGCCGACGATGTCGTGCCCCGCGAGATCCTCGACGCCCAAGGGTGATCCCCTGGCCGTCAGGTAGCCAGGGCTCGCGCATGTCCAGAGTTCAACGCTGGCAAGCCGGCGGGCGACCATGGCGGTGTCAGGCAGCGGGCCGATCCGGATGAGCAGGTCCGCATCGCCGGGCGCGAGCCCGCTCCAGTTGGTGTCCGTCTCGAGCACCACGTCCACCTCCGGGTAGCGCTGCAGGAACGCCGGCAGCATGGAGGTGAGCGCGCCGATGGTGAAGGAGTACGGCGCGCTGACCCGCAGCGTGCCGCGCGGCACCCCGGCGAAGCGGCCGAGGGCGGCTTCCGCCTCCGCCACGTCGTCGAGGATGCGCAGCGCGTGCGGCAGGAACAGCGTCCCGGCATCGGTGAGGCGCAGGCGCCGCGCCGAGCGCGCCCCCAGCCCGCTGCCACGCGCCGCCTCGAGCCGCGCCAGCGCGCGGCTGATCGAGGATTTGGGCGCGCCGAGCGCGCGCGCCGAGCCGGAGACGCTGCCAAGCTCGGCGACACGGGTGAAAGCGCGCAGGTCGAACAGGTCAAACATCGCCCGAACGTTCCCGATCGGGAACGCCGTGTCCAGGTTCCGCCGGCTAATCCGCGCCGACCAACGGGCCATCTCCTGCAGCCACAGGAGCGATTGGAGAGCGATGATGACGACGCTGATGCGGATGGCGCCCGGCAGGCGGCACAGGGCGATGCTCGGCGCCGCGGTGCTGGCGGCGGCCCTCGGCGGATGCGCCGACCTCGGCACGTCCGAGCCGGCCTCGGCGAGCGTCGCGCAGCCTGCATCCTGGCAGGTCGCAGGCCCGGTATTCCCCTCGCACACGACGCCGCTGGCCCGCCAGACGCCCGCCCAGAGCTGCGACGGCGGCGCGTCCGGCTTCGTCGACAATTGCGGCCCGTTCGTCCGCTACGACGGGCCGTGAGGCGCGGGACGGTGACGATGCGCCTCAAGACCGCTTGAGGCTGGCGCCGAGCAATCGGCCAATCGAGACCACGGCGAAGACCCGGCCTCGAAACCGTCCTGCGGGGGGCCTGGTATCGCCGCGCCGAAGACGCGCCGGCGAGACCCTTACCCGTCCAGCCGCAACGTCATGCAGAATGCGCCGCCGCCGCTCAGGATGAACGGCGCGAGGTCCACTTCGTGGAGCCGGTAGCCGCGCGCCTCGAGCTCGGCCCGCAGACGCGGCGCCGCCTGCGCTAGGACCACGTCGCGCCCCAGGCAGACGGCGTTGACGCAGAACCGCGCGGCGTCCTCGTCGGTCGCCTCGAGCAACTGATCCTCGGCGACCATGGCGCGCAGCCGCGCGAGCGAGGCGGGCGAGAAGGCCGGCGGATAGAACAGTATCTCGCCGCCGGAAAGCGGGCAGAAGCAGGTGTCGAGATGGTAGAAGCGCTCCGAGACCAGTTCGAGACAGACGACCTCGTGGCTGAGCCTCTCGCCGACCGCGGCGGCGCCGGCCTGGTTCGAGCGCGGTCCGTGCCCGGCCCAGAACAATCCGCGCCCGGCATCCCAGATGCAGTCGCCCGCGCCCTCCTGCAGGCAGCCCTCGGGCAGATCGATCACGGCGTCGAGCAGGCCGCGCTCGCGCAGCGCTTCGAAGCCGGCGCGAAACGGCACCTGCTCGCCCTGCCGCTCGGGGTGACGGAACCGCGCCATCACCGCGCGGCGATCGAGCACGACAGCGGCATTGGCGGGGAACACCATGTCGGGCAGGCCGGGGCTTCCCGGCATGACCTCGATCTCGGCGCCGGCCTCGATCAGCGCCGCGCGCAGCGACTCGAAGCTCGCGCGCGCCTCGCGCCGGCGCCTCGGCTCGTCCTGCCGCCACAGCCCCGGCTGCATCCAGGGATTGATGACGTAGGTCACCCGGAAATGCTCCGGATCGGTCATCAGCAGCAGCGGCGAGCCCGTGCTCAGCGTGCGCCGCCCGCCACGGCGTGAGCCTGCGTGCCGCCACCGGCGGCGTGAGCCTGCGTGCCGCCACCGGCGGCGTGATCCTGAGTGCCGCCACCAGCGGCGGGCGCGTGCTCCTCGGCGTTGTCCTCGGTCATCTCGTAGGTGGTGACCTCGAAGCCGATCAGGTCGCTGGCGCCGAACGAGATGCTGATCGCAACATCGGTCGCGTCGCGTCCGTAGGCGATCGGGATGCGGCCGATGCGCGGGTGGTTGTGCCGGGCATCGCAGCTGTACCAGCGGCCGCCGAGATAGGCCTCGAACCAGCCGGAGAAGTCCATCGGCGTGTCCGAGGGCGGCACGCCGATATCGCCGAGATAGCCGGTGGTGTAGCGCGCCGGAATGTTCATGCAGCGGCACAGCGCGATGGCGAGGTGGGCGAAGTCGCGGCAGACGCCCCGCCGCTCCTCGAACACGTCGAACGCCGATTTCGTCGAGCGGGCGAATTCGTAGCCGAAGCTGACGTGGTTGTGCACGAAATCGAGTATGGCCTGCAGCCGCGGCCAACCCTTCTGCGTGTTGCCGAACAGCTCCCAGGCGATCTCGGAGAGCTTGTCGGTCTCGCAGTATCGGCTGCCGAGCAGGTAGACGATGGTCTCCGCCGGCAGGTCCTGGACCTCGTGCTGCTCGGCGTCCCAGTTCACCTCGTCTGGCAGGCCGCTATCCTGGACCAGCGCGTCGGTGGTCAGGCGTATCTCGCCCGCCGGCGCCACTAGCCGGGTGCACCAGTTGCCGAACGCGTCGTAATACGGCGTGACCGGCACCGGCGGGACGGCGTGGAAGCGGTCGGGCGTGATCAGGTCGGCGATGCGCGAGTGATGCACCGTCGCCATTACCAGCATCGGGGTCGGGGCAGGGTGGCGGTAGGTCAGATTGTAGCCGATACGGATCTGCACGGTGGTTCCCCGTCCTGCATGGAGCGTTGCCTGAGCGAGCCGCGCAGCAAGGAGCGTGCCGCTCGCCCGCCGCCGGCGCTAGCCGGCGCGGCCGAGTTCCGCCTTGAGCTCGGGCAGCACGCTGAACAGGTCCGCCTCGAGCCCGTAATCCGCGACCTGGAAGATCGGCGCCTCGCCGTCCTTGTTGATGGCGACGATGACCTTGCTGTCCTTCATGCCGGCCAGATGCTGGATTGCGCCGGAAATGCCGACCGCGATGTAGAGCTCCGGCGCCACGATCTTGCCGGTCTGCCCGACCTGATAGTCGTTCGGCACGTAGCCGGCGTCGACCGCCGCGCGCGAGGCGCCAACCGCGGCGCCAAGCAGGTCGGCGACCGGCTCGAGCAGGTGAAAATTCTCGCCGCTGCCCATGCCGCGCCCGCCCGAGACGACGACGCGCGCCGCCGTCAGCTCCGGCCGCTCCGAGCTCGACAGCTCGGAGGAGACGAAGCGCGAGCGGCTCTCGGTCTCGGCCGTCTGCGCCGGCTCGATGCTCGCATTGCCGCCCTCGGCGGGTGCGGGGTCGAAGCTCGCGGCGCGCACGGTAAGCACCTTGACCGCGTCCGAGGACTTGACGGTCGCGAGCGCGTTGCCGGCGTAGATCGGCCGGACGAAGGTGTCGGCGTCGACCACGGCGGCGATGTCGCTGATCGGCTGCACGTCGAGCAGGGCGGCGAGGCGCGGCATGACGTTCTTGCCGGTCGCGGTCGAGGCGGCGAGCAGGTGGCTGTAGCCTGGCGCGAGCGCCAGCAGCCGTGCCGCGAGCGGCGCCGGCAGCGCGTGCGCGTAAGCCTCGCCAGCCGCGGTCAGCACCTTGGCGACGCCGCCGATCCTCGCCGCCGCGGCGGCCGCCGCCTCGACGTCGCCGCCGGCGACCAGCGCGTGCACCTCGCCA
>CAXTSD010000263.1:0-4145 GCA_964246775.1 uncultured Acetobacteraceae bacterium
TCTTCGACCTCGGCGGCCAGTCGCTGCTGATGGCGCAACTGCTGGTGCGGATCAGCCGACGCTTCAGCCGGCGGCCGACGCTCGCCGCGCTGTTCCGCGCCTCCACGCTCGGGGCGATGGCAGCCCTGCTCGGCGAGGCGCGATGGCCGGACGGGCCGGTGGATGCCGTGACCGACGAGGCCGCCGCCGCGCTGCTCGAACAGTTCGAGAGCCTGGGCGAGGATTGCGAGTTCGGCCTGCTGCAGCGCCGGCACGGCGCCGAGCCGCTCGGCCTGCTGCGGTTCATGGGCATCGCGCCGGACCGCCTGGCCGAGGCGCTCGAATGCGGCTTCGCCGGCATCGATGATGCGGAGGGCCTGCAGTTGCGCATCGATCCGGCGACCGGCCAGGGCGAGGGCGTGATCGCGCGCTACGGCTGCGGCTACCTGATGTTCACGCGCGACATCGGCGGGCAGGCGCTGGTCCGGCAGGAGGCGAGGCGTCTGGGTTTGGCGCGCCGCATGCTGCTCGAGGAGCTGCAGGACGGCACGCGCCTGCTGGTGCTCAAGGCGGCGCACGGCCTGCCGCCCACGACGCTGAGCCGGTTGCGCGCCGCGATCGCCAGCCACGGCCCGTCCACGCTGTTCGTCGTCGAGGCGGCCGACCACGCCGCGCGTCCGTCCGGTTCACCCGGCCCGTCCCGCCTGTCTGGAAGCGTGTGGCGCGAGGCGCCGGATTTGCTGCGCGGCACGATCGACCGCTTCGCTCCCGCGGCCGCGCTTGACCAGGCCTCGCCGTGCTGGCTCGCGCTGTGCGCCCGGGCGCACCGGCTGTGGCGGGACGGCGGTGCCGCATAGCGCCGACGCGCCGCCCGCCCGCCCGGCGCGCGGCGCCGGCCCCCTCCTGATCGCGAGGCTCGCCGCCATCATTGCGGACGAGGCGTCGCTCTCGCCGGCGGAGCGGGCGCGCGCCGACGCGTTCCGCTACCAGCGGGACCGCCGACGGTTCGTCGCCAGGCGCAGCCTGCTGCGGCACTGGATCGCCGACCTGCTCGGCTGCACGCCGGCCTCGGTGCCGATTGTCGCCGGGGCGTTCGGCAAGCCGCTGCTGCCCGGCACCGGCCTGCACTGCAGCGCCTCGCACGCCGACGGCGTGGCGCTGCTCGCCGTCTCGGCCGACCACCCGGTCGGCTGCGACATCGTGCGCGAGGATGCCTCGCTGCCGTTCGCGGCGCTGGTCGAGCAGGTGTTCTCGCCGGCCGAGCGGCGGGCCTGGCACGGCTTGAGCGAGGCGCTGCGCCCGGCCCGCTTCTTCGAGATCTGGGCGTGCAAGGAGGCGATCGTGAAGGCGCACGGCTGCGGCATCGCGCTGCCGCTGGCGCGGCTGTCGATCAGCGTCAAGACGGGCTGCATCGAGGCGGGCGGCCCGGGCGATCCCTGTCTGGAAGACGCGCCCGAGTGGTCGCCCTGGTGGTCGTTGAGCCGGCTCGCGGCGCCGGCCGGGTTTCAGGCGGCGCTCGCCGCCTGCGGGCCGACGGCCTGCTGCCGCGTCGCCGCGCTGCCGGTCTCGGTGATGCGCAGCGTGCGCCGGCACAGCGTCAGCCAGCAGGCGAGCGAGACGTTCTCGGCGTCGTTGTAGGCGGCGAAGCGGTCGACCCGGCCTTTCAGCAGGCCTTCGCCAAGCATCGTGACGCTGCCCGCCGGCAGCCCGGCCTCCTCCGGCACGACCCAGAGCAGGGTGCAGCCGCCGAGCCGGCGCAGCGCCAGCCAGAGCGCGATGATCTCGGCCTCGTCGGGCGTCTGGTTGCGCTTGTAGACGAAGATCGTCTCGTCGCCCTCGAGCTCCTCAAGCAGCAGGCGCCTCAGAAAGCCGAGGCGGATGAACTCGCGGTCGAGCAGCGCCGCCTCGCCTGACGCGTCGATCGAGTGCTGATCGATGATGGCGGTGTGCCCGGCGAGCTTGTAGCCGTCCTCGTAGATGATGTACTCGGCGCCGCCGATGCGGTCGGTGTGCCGCTCGAGGCGCATTCGGGCGCGGTCGGGGAAGCCCTCGAAGCGCGTCCTGAGCCCGCGCATCAGCTGCTCGATCGGCATCGAGTTGAAGCGCAGCAGCCCGATCGGCTCGACGCCGCAGCGGCGCTGCACGAAGCCGATCTCGCAATTGTCGCCCAGGCTTTCGAAATGACGCATCAGCTCGGCGTCGGACGGTCCGCCGGGATCGGGCGGCAGGGCGGTGAGCTCAAGCCGGTGGAACGCGAAACCGAGCTGACGCTGGTCGCTTGAGGGCGCGTAATCGCAGGGCCGCATCGCATCGGGGTGTTGAAACCCGAGGCGGATCTCGCGTCCGGCGATGAGACGATGCGGTATCCGGCAACCGACCGTGACCTCGCCGCGCGCGAGCACGGTTGCGAGCACGACGCCGTCGAGCAGGATCGACAGCCGCTGCGGCGGCCGGAACGGGGTGGCGACGACGACGACGCCGATATCGCCCGCCGGCTCCGGCCGCGGCGACGGCAGAGCGATCTCGCTGCTCGTGCCGACCGACCAGCACGACCCGGGTTCCGGCTCCGACCAGCCGCGACCGAGCAGCGGCACCGCAGTGCCGTCGCGGTCAAAGTCATACTGGGCGAGCGAGGCGATGCGGGGCTCCGTCGCCGCCGGCGGCGCCTGACCGCCGCGACGCGCGTCGAGCGCGTGCAGGAAACGAAATTCCGCCGAGCCGCGTATCACCTCGCCGAGCGCGGTCAGGTTCGCCAGCTTGACGTGGTGGGCGATCGCCGCCTCGTTCTCCGGCGCCCGTCCGAGCAGCAACCGGAAGGCGTTGACCACGTCCTGCCGCGTGATGCCGGCGTCCGGCTCCGCCGGGCCGGCCGCAACACCCTCCGTCAGGCCCGTGGCGGTGTCCATCACCGCCGCCTAGCGCCTGATCGTTTCAGGTGGGTCAACCTGAAACGTGAATCAGCCGCTCCTACAACAGCTAGAGCAGGGCCGGTGAACGAACGTGAACCGGTCATGCTCTAGCCGTGTCGGAGCCGGATCAGTTGCGTGAGGTCGCCGATCGTCCTCAGCCGGCGTATCTCGCTGGCGCGCAACGTGATGGCGAAGGTTTCCTCGACCGCCAGGATGATTGAGATCATGCGGATGGAATCCAGACCCGGAACGTCTTCGGCCGACATCTCGGGCGTCAGCTCAACATCGGGACGCTGTAGCACATCGCGGAAAATTCTCGCCAAGTGCATCTCGACCGTATCAATCATGCGACGTTCCTGCCGCTCCAAGCGTGACCGGTCAAGCGACATCTCGGCAACGCGGAACTGCGCCGCGCAGACGTTCATCCGGCGGGCCGCCGAGCGCGATCGCTTCGATCTCGACCAGCACGTCGCGCGGCAGGCGCGCCACCTCGATGGTCGAACGGGCGGGCGGGCGCTCCGGGAAGAACGTCGCATAGACGGCGTTCATCGCAGCGAACTGGTCCATGTCCTTGAGGAACACCGTCGTCTTGACGACGGTCGCGAGGCTGGCGCCGCCCGCCTCCAGCACGGCGCCGAGATTGGCGAGGCATTGCCGGGTCTGCGCCTCTACCCCGTCCGGCACCGTGCCGCTCGCCGGATCGATCGGCAACTGCCCGGCGCAGAACACGAGGCCTGCGGCGGCCACGGCCTGGGCGTACGGCCCGAGCGCGGCCGGAGCCCTGCTGGTCTGAACCACCGTCCGTTCCGTCATCTGGGCCACCCCACGCTCAACCGCCCGGCGCTCGAGACGCGCCCGTCGTTCCCGGCCGGACATTCCTCATGTAGACCGACTTGGCAACGAAAAAAGCCGCCGGACCGCGCCTGCGCGCGCCGTTTGCGGCCCCCGAGCTCCGTCCGACAAATCCGCGCCGACCTCGCCCGCGTTCTCGGCGCGAGACGCCGCGCCTCCCACCCGGCCTGAGCGAGAAGGATCGCGCAGCCATGCGCAAAGGGTGACCGGATGAGTGCCATGGCCGCGCTGCCGAGGCCCGCCGTGCTGCTGATTACCGACCGTCTGCGCCTCGCGCGCACGCCGCGGCAGATCACGTCGGACGCGCTCCTCGCCGGCTGCCGCTGGATCAGCCTGCGCGAGAAGGATCTGTCGCCCGCCGAGCGGCTCGACTGCCTGCGCGACCTGCTCCTGCTCACCGTCCCG
>CAXTSD010000264.1:0-4119 GCA_964246775.1 uncultured Acetobacteraceae bacterium
GGCCGAGCGTGCCGGTGCGGTTGAGCACCGCGGCGACGACGCCGCGATCATTGACGCCGAGCCAGGTGCCGCCGGCGCCGCGATCCCGGCCGGCCAGCACGTCCGGCTGCTCCGGCCAGTGCCGTGCCGGGGCGTCCCAGCCGCGGTCGAGCCGCTCGTCGCGGTTGGCCGCGAGCAGCAGCGGCCAGTCGTGTCCCGGGCGGCTCAGCAGGATGACTGTGCACATCGCGTTCGTTGTGGCGAGCCGTCACTCGTGATGCCAGCGCTCCCAGCCGCCGCGATGCTCCTCCTCCTGCCGCTCCCGCTGGCGCTCCCACTCGCCGCGACGCCAGGCCTCGCGCCGGTCATAGTCATAGCCGTAGCCCGCGTAGCCGGGCGCTCCATACACCGGCGCCCGGTAGAGCGGCGCCAGATGGACCGGCGCCTGATAGATCACCGGCGGCTCGCCATAGACGTAGGTCTGTACCGGCCACAGCCTCGCCCCGCCGGCCGGGACGCCAGCTGAAGCAGCACTCGGCGTGACTGCCTGGGCGGTGCCGGCGGCGGCACTGGCGAGTGCGAGACCGACGAGCGGCAACAGGGTCGTATGCAGGGTGGTACGCATGTCTTGGACCTCCAGGTTCAGTCGTGCAGGCTGCGACGCGATTGCGACGGCATCGGGCTCGCGGCGTGGCGCTGGCGTGGCGCCGGCTCACGCCGCCGTGACGGCGGGGCCGGGCTCGCCGAAGACGCGGCCATAGGCGTGGTCGAGCGCCTGCAGGTGCCGGCTCGCGTCCATTGCGGCGTCGAGGCTCGCCGGGTCGACGCTGGCTGCGATCTCGGGATCGGCCGCGAGATGGGCGCGGAAATCCCGGCTGCCCGGTTGGCCGAGCTCGCTCCAGGTCGCCATCGCCCGCGATTGCACGATCCTGTACGCATCCTCGCGCAGTATGCCGGAGCGGGTGAGGGCGAGCAGGACCTCGCCGCTGTGCACGACGCCGCCGAGGCTGGCGAGATTGGCCAGCATGCGTTCGGGATAGACCACCAGGGTGTCGATCATGCCGGCGAGCCGCGCCAGCGCGAAATCGAGGGTTATCGTCGCGTCGGGCGCGATCGCCCGCTCGACCGAGGAATGGCTGATGTCGCGCTCATGCCACAGCGCCACGTTCTCGAGCGCCGGGATGGCGCAGGCGCGCACCGTTCGGGCGAGGCCGGTGAGGTTCTCGCTCAGCACCGGGTTGCGCTTGTGCGGCATCGCCGAGGAGCCTTTCTGGCCGGGGTGGAAGAACTCCTCCGCCTCGCGCACCTCGGAGCGCTGCAAGTGGCGGATTTCGATCGCCAGGCGCTCGATGCCGCTGGCGACCACGGCGAGGGCGCAGAAGAACGCGGCGTGGCGGTCGCGCGGGATCACCTGGGTCGAGACCGGTTCCGGCTCGAGGCCGAGCTGTTGCGCGACGAACGCCTCGACCCGGGGATCGACATGGGCGTAGGTGCCGACGGCGCCCGAGATGGCGCAGGTGGCGATCTCGGCGCGGGCGGCGACGAGGCGGGCGCGGTTGCGGGCGAACTCGGCGTAGTGGCCGGCGAGCTTGAGGCCGAAGCTGGTCGGCTCGGCGTGGATGCCGTGGCTGCGGCCGATGGTCGGCGTGTATTTGTGCTCGTAGGCGCGACGCTTCAGCGCCGCCAGCACCTGGTCGAGCCCGGCGAGCAGCAGGTCGGCGGCCTGGCTGAGCTGCACCGCGAGGCAGGTGTCGAGCACGTCGCTGCTGGTCATGCCGAGATGCACGTAGCGGCTGTCCGGCCCGACGTGCCCCGCGAGCCAGGTGAGGAAGGCGATCACGTCGTGACGCGTCTCGCGCTCGATCTCGTCGATGCGGTCGAGGTCGGCCTGGCCGAGTGCGGCGAGCGCTGCGCCGCCGCGCTCGCGTATCGCGCGCGCCGCCGGCTCCGGCACCTCGCCGATCGCCGCCATCGCCTCGACGGCCAGCGCCTCGATCTCGAACCAGATGCGGAACCGGTTCTCGGCGGACCAGATCGCCGTCATCTGCGGGCGTGAGTAGCGCGGCACCATGTTCAACCTCGACCGATCTGTTACGCACCCGCAGTAGGCACCACGCCGCCGGCGGGCAAGCCGGAGAGGGGGACAGCATCGTGCCGCCGGAGATGACGCAAGGGCTGGTGGCGCTGCTGCAGGTGCTGCTGATCGACGTGACGTTGGCCGGCGACAACGCGGTCGTCGTCGGGCTCGCGGTCGCCGGCCTGCCGGAGGCGTTGCGGCAGCGGGCGATCCTGTTCGGCATCATCGCCGCAACGGTGATCCGCATCGCGCTCGCCGGCGTCGCGGTGCGGCTGCTCGCCGTCATCGGCCTCACGCTCGCCGGCGGGCTGTTGCTGCTCTGGGTGTGCTGGCGCATGTTCCGCGAATTGCGCCAGACACGTCGGCGGGCTGGGCCGGGCCAGGTGGTCGGCAAGACGCTGCGTCAGGCGATCACCCAGATCATCGTCGCCGACCTGTCGATGAGTCTCGACAACGTGCTCGCCGTCGCCGGCGCCGCGCAGCAGCACATCTGGGTGCTGGTCGTCGGGCTCGGGCTGTCGGTGGCGCTGATGGGTCTGGCCGCCAACCTGCTCGCCGGCCTGCTGCAGCGGCAGCGCTGGATCGCCTGGCTCGGGCTGCTGATCGTGGTCTACGTCTCGCTGCACATGATCGTCGACGGCTGGGCCGACGTGCAGCCGGCGCTGATCGGCCTGGTGCGCCGGGCGGCCGGATGAGTTTCTCTGAGCGGCAGCGCGGTCAGGCGACGTAAGGCGGGTGGTGCAGGCCGGTGGGCGAGACGGTGAACACCTCGCAGCCATCGTCGGTGACGCCGACCATGTGCTCGAACTGGGCCGACAGGCTGCGGTCGCGGGTGACGGCGGTCCAGCCGTCATCCAGCACCTTGACCTCGGGGCGGCCGGCATTGACCATCGGCTCGATCGTGAACACCATGCCGGGGCGCAGCGTGGCGCCCTCGCCGGCGCGGCCGAAATGCAGGATGTTCGGCGGCTCGTGGAAGCGCCGGCCGATGCCGTGGCCGCAGAAGTCGCGCACCACGCTGAAGCGCTGCGGCTCGACGAAGCTCTGTATGGCGTGGCCGATATCCCCGAGCGTGTTGCCCGGTTTCACCTTGGCGACCCCGCGCATCAGCGCCTCGTAGGTGACGTCGAGCAGCACGCGGGCGCGCGTTGCGGCGGCGCCGGCGACATACATCCGGCTGGTGTCGCCATGCCAGCCATCGAGTACGACGGTCACGTCGATGTTGATGATGTCGCCGTCGAGCAGCTTGCGCTCGCCTGGGATGCCGTGACAGACGACGTGGTTGATCGAGGTGCAGATCGAGCGCGGAAAGCCGCGGTAGTCGAGGCAGGCGGAGACCGCGCCGTGCGACTTGATGAAGTCGACGCAATGCCGGTCCAGCTCGTCGGTGGTGACGCCCGGGCGGACGTGCGGCACGATCATGTCGAGGGTCGCCGCGGCGAGAGCGCCGGCGCGGCGCAGGCCGGCGAACTCCTCCAGCCGGTGGATCGTGATGCTGCGCTGGTCTGCTGCGCCGTCCATGGTGGGTCCCGTCAGGCTCCGCTCCGCAAGGTGTCGTTGGTCAAGACGCGGCTCGCGTCAAGATGAGGTCGGCGGTTTTCCGTTCAAGGCAGCAGGCCGGGCTCGCCTGCCGCGCTGAGAGCGTCAGCGGCTGGCGAAGGTGCAGCCGGAGCGATGGCGCGAGCTGGCGCAGCCGGCCAGGATGAAGCCGGCGCGCGGTGCGCGGCCATGCGCCACCGCCATCTGCAGGCGCGGTGCCGAGCGTGCCGCGGCGAAGCGGGTGCGGCCGTATCCCCGGCGCAGCCCGCGCTCAGCCCGTGGCCGGCCCATGGCGACAATGCGCCGCTCGTGACGCCAGCGATGGCCGCGGCCAACCACCGGCAGCGTCTCCGCCTCCGCCGCGGCGATCAAGGCCGGCAGACGCGGCGCCGGCATCGCCCGACGCATGACCGGGACGCCCATGGTCTCGAAGCCGTCGGGGCGCACCCCCGCCCACAGGCCCGCGCCCGCGCCGGTGGCAACAGCCCCCCACACCACCCCCCACACCCCCCCCCCCCCCCCCC
>CAXTSD010000265.1:0-4097 GCA_964246775.1 uncultured Acetobacteraceae bacterium
CCGGGCCTGGCGGCGGGGGCGCACCGGCGCTGCGAGGCCGCCCGCGGGCGCGCCGACGACCAGGCCGCCGGCTTCGAGCAGTCGGTGCAGCGGGCCGCGCAGCGAGGCGTCGCGGTCCGCCGCGTCGCGCGCCAGAAACAGCGGCGCGAACTCGCGCGCGATCAGCCCGTCGACGAAACGCTGCACCCGCTCGCGCACCCGTTCGCGCTGCGCGCCGTCGAGGAACTCGCTGTCGATCACCTCGACGCGCGGCCGCAGCATCGTGCGGCCCGGCCGCAGCCGCGCCACCGGCTCGCCGTCCCAGGCGATGCGGTCGTCGCCCGCGAGGGGACTGTGACCCCCGAGGGGACTGTGACCCCCGAGGGGACTGTGAAAGGTGAACGCGGCATCGCCGGCCGCCTCGAGGGCGGCGACGCGACGCGGCATCTCGCCCTGCAGCGCGCGGCGGGCGGCGCGCCAGACCAGGCGCTTCTCGCTGTCCTCGGCCGCCGGGTCGGGGAGGAAGCGGAAGCCGCCCACATGGCCGACCGGGTGCCCCTCGACCATCACCTCGCCGCGCGGCGTCACCGCGGAGAGCAGCTCCTCGCCGGCGCTCTCCGCCGCCTCCAGCCGGCGCAGCAGGTGGGTCGCCCGGCGGTCGACGAAGCGTGCGGTGAGGCGCTCGTGCAGCGCGTCCGACAGCAGGTCCTCGACCGCCCTGGCGCGCTCCTGCCAATGGCCGGCGTCGCGCACCCAGTCGGCCCTAGCGGCGATGTAGGTCCAGACGCGCACGCCGGAGAGCCGGGCCATCAGCGTGTCGATGTCGCCGTCGGCGCGGGTCAGCAGGGTGATCTGAGCGTCGAGCCAGTCCGCCGGCAGGTGGCCCTCGCGCACCACGTGGCCGAAGACGCGGGCGCAGAACCGCATGTGGGTGTCGTCGGCGAGCTTGCGAAAATCCGGGATCTGGCAGGCCTCCCACAGCTCGCGCAGGCGGCGGCGCGAGTTGGCGAGGCCGCGTATCTCGGGTTCGCGGGCGAGGGCGGCCAGCGTCTGCAGATCCGACGCGTCGTTGCCGCGCACCAGGCCCGGGCGGGGCGGGCCCAGCATCAGGCTGTCGAGCAGGCCGTCGAGCGAGGCGAAGTCAAGCTGATCGTTGCGCCAGGACAGCTGCTCCAGCGGATCGAACGCGTGCATCTCGACCTGCTCGACCAGGTCGTCGTCGAGCGGCTGGCAGGTGGCGGTGACGCCGAACGTGCCGTCCCTCATGCCGCGCCCGGCGCGGCCGCCGATCTGCGCGATCTCGGGCGCCAGCAGCCGGCGCGGGCGGCGGCCGTCGAACTTCGACAGCCGGGCGAAGGCGACGTGGTCGACGTCCATGTTGAGGCCCATGCCGATCGCGTCGGTGGCGACCAGGAAGTCCACCTCCTTGTCCTGATAGAGCGCCACCTGCGCGTTGCGGGTGCGCGGCGACAGCCGGCCCATCACCACCGCGCAGCCGCCGCGGCGACGGCGGATCAGCTCGGCGATGGCGTAGACCTCGGCCGCCGAGAAGGCGACGACGGCGGAGCGCGCCGGCAGGTGGGTAAGCTTCGCCGGACCGGTATAGGTGAGGCGCGACAGCCGCGGCCGGGTCTCGATCTCGGCCGACGGCACCAGATGCTTGAGCAGCGGCCGAATGGTCTCGGCGCCGAGGAACATGGTTTCCACGAGGCCCCTCGCGTGCAGCAGGCGCGAGGTGAAGATGTGGCCGCGGTCCGGGTCGGCGCAGAGCTGGATCTCGTCGACGGCGAGGAACTCGACGGGCCGGTCGAGCGGCATCGCCTCGACGGTGCAGGAGAACCAGCGCGCCTCGGGCGGCACGATCTTCTCCTCGCCGGTGATCAGCGCGACGTGCTTCGCACCCTTGGCCGCCACCATGCGGTCGTAGTTCTCACGGGCGAGCAGGCGCAGCGGGAAGCCGATGATGCCGCTCGCGTGGCCGAGCAGGCGCTCCATCGCGAGGTGGGTCTTGCCGGTGTTGGTCGGGCCGAGCACGGCGCGCACGCGCGGGGCGAACGGGCCCGAATGCGGGCGGCCGTGGGAGGACTGCGGGACTCGATGGGGCAGACCCGGCATGGGCTGATGATTTGGCCTGGCGGCGGCGATTGCAAGCGTCTCGAGCGCCACCACCCGCCGTCAGGGCAGCCGCTTGCCCGCCATGTCGATCCACGGGTGGCGCCCCTCCATGTCGGCGATCAGCGCCCGCTTGTTGCGGTTCACGTCGGTCTGCACCCGCAGCATCGATGCCGCGTGCACCCGGTAATCGGCCAGCACCTCCGGCTCGTTGTCGCCCCACAGGCCGAGCTCGATCATGCGCAGCCAGAAATCGTAATCCTCCCAGCCCTGGATATCCGGACGCTGATAGCCGCCGGCGGCGGCCCAGGCCCATTTGGCGACCAGGGCCATGGCGTCGATGTAGTTGCCGCGGATCAGGTGGGCGGCGGTGAAGCGCTCGGTGCCGATCAGCTCGCCCTTGCCGCCGAACTCCTGGATCGCGGGGTAGATGAAGGCGGCCTCGCTTTGCCCGGCGCGGGCGAGCAGGCGCTCGCAGCATTCGGGGCGCAGGCGGTTGTCGGCGTCGAGCGGCAGCACGTAGGGAGTTTCGGCGGCGGCAAAGCCGCTGTTGCGGGCGTAGCCGAGGCCGGCATTGGCGGTGTGCTGCAGCATCACCACCCGGTTGAAGCGGCCGGCGTGGCGGCGCACCCAGTCAGCCACGGTGCCGGCGCTGTCGTCGGTCGAGCAGTCGTCGACGACCACGAGGTCGAGCAGAGTGAGGGTCTGGCGGCGCACCGTCTCCAGCGCCTCGATGACGTAGTGCGCGTAGTTGTAGACCGGCATGATGACGGTGACCAACGCCTCGCGCAGGCCGTCGGCGGCGAACAGGGTGAGCGCGTCGGGCACGTGCGGGCGGCCCTGGTTTGGGCGCGGGCCGCGCCGCAGCATCAGCTCGAAGCTCTGCGCGCCGTCGCGGCCGCCTGTCGCCTGGCCGAGCACGGCGAGCAGCGCCTCGTCGGTGCGGTGCGGGCCCCAGTGCCACAGCGCGTCGTGATAGGCGCTGCGGCCGAGGCGCCGCCGCAGCGCCGGATCGTCGATCAGCGCGATCAGTGCCGCGTGCCAGCCGCCCTCGTCGGACGCGAGCAGGCCGGTCGCGTTGTGCTCGATGGCCCTGGCGAACGGGCCGGTGGGCGAGGCGATGGTCGGCACGTCGACCAGCGCCGCCTCGAAATATTTCAGCTCGCTCTTCGCACCGGTGAACAGGTTGTCGGGTTCGAGCGGCGCGATGTTGATGTCGAAGCGGGCGAGCTCGTCCGGCAGGCGCTCGACCGGCACCAGGTCGCGCCACTCGATGCGGTTGGCGTAAGCGGCGAGCGCGTCGAACTCGCCGGCGAGCACCACGCCCTCGCCGCTCGTCGGGTCGCGAAACAGCACCAGCCGGGCGTCCGGCCGGGTGGCGAGTACCCGGGCGAGAGCGGGGACCGCCTCAGCAAAATCCTTCTGATGGGTGCGCGACCCGCTGGCGTAGCCGATGCGGACCAGGCCGTCCTCGCGGTGGCTTTCGATGCGCACCGCGCGCCGCGAGGCGGCCAGCGTCGCCGGCGCAAAGCCGTTCGGCAGCACCATGGCGGGGTGGCCGAGGGCGCGCATCTCGCTCGCCAGCTCGAGCGTCGGCGCGGTGCACAGATCCGCCTGGCCGAGCGAGCAGGCGATGCGGTCGAACAGGGCGCGGACGGACGCTTCGGAGAACCGCTGCGAGCGGATGCCGTCGATCACCTCGCGGCGAGCGAGATCGGTGCGGAACATCAGGTCGTCGACGTCGAATATCATCCTGGCGCCGAGCTCGCGCGCGGTGCGGAACACGCCCTCGATGTGGTCGCTCCAGCCGGCGCGCCAGAGGAACACGACGTCGTTGCCCTCGATCATTCGGCCGTTCACGTGTTCGGACGGCGCCCACTCGGCCTGCCAGCCGAGGCGGCGGGCGCTGTCGACGAGGCGCAGTATGCGGTAGCTGTGGCCCGGCGTCTCGTGCTCGCCGGAGGCGAACAGGATGCGGCGGCACCGGCGTTCGACGGGCAGCGGGC
>CAXTSD010000266.1:0-1336 GCA_964246775.1 uncultured Acetobacteraceae bacterium
CCCCCGCCGCGTCGAGCGGGTGGCGGCGCAGTCGGTGGCGCAGCGCCGGCAGCGCGACCTGGCGCAATTGCGCCTCGCTCACCCGCTCGGCGCCGTCGAAGGCGGCGAGCGCCCGCGCCGCGCGCAGCAGCGTGAGCTCGCCGCGCAGGCCGTCGGTGCCGAGCGACAGGCACAGCCTTGCCGCCTGCTCCATCGCCGGATCAGGCGTCGCGACGCTTGCGAGCCGGCCGCGCGCCGAGGCGATGCGCTGGCCGAGCGCGTGCTCCGCCGCCGCCCACGCCTCGAGAAACGCCGGCCGGTCGTTGTCGTAGGCGTCGCGCCGACGCAGCACCTCGACGCGGGCGGAAAGTTCGCTCGGCGTCGTCACCTCGACGGCGAGGCCGAAGCGGTCGAGCAGTTGCGGGCGCAGGTCGCCCTCCTCGGGGTTGCCGCTGCCGACCAGCACGAAGCGGGCGGCGTGGCGCACGCTCAGCCCCTCACGCTCGACCACGCTCTCGCCCGAGGCGGCGACGTCGAGCAGAAGGTCGACCAGGTGGTCCTCGAGCAGGTTGACCTCGTCGATATAGAGGAAGCCGCGATGCGCGCGCGCCAGCAGGCCGGGCTCGAAACGTTTTTCTCCGGTCGACAGGGCACGCTCGAGGTCGAGCGAGCCGACGACACGGTCCTCGGTCGCGCCGAGCGGCAAGTCGACCACCGGAACGGCAACGTCGCTCACGTCGCGGCGCGCGATGACGGCGCAATCCGGGCAGCCGGAGGGGTCGGAATCCGGGTCACAATTGTAGCGGCAGCCGGCGGCGACGCGCATCGTCGGCAGCAGCCCCGCCAGCGCCCGCACCGCGGTCGACTTGCCGGTGCCGCGATCGCCGAGCACCAGCACGCCGCCGATGCCGGGATCGACCGCGGCGAGCAGCAAGGCGAGTCGCATCTCCTCCTGCCCGACGATGGCGCTGAACGGATAGGCGCGCTGGCGCCCGAGCTGGCGAACCGGCGCGGCCACGGAGATCGTCATCAGGCGGCGCGCCGCAGGCTGAGCTCGGACCAGATCGCGCCGAGCGAGGCGGCGAGATGCTCGATGTCGTCATCCGTGTGCAGCGGCGTGGGCGTGATGCGCAGCCGCTCGGTGCCGCGCGCCACCGTCGGATAGTTGATCGGCTGCAGGTAGATGCCGCTCTCGGCGAGCAGCCGGTCGCAGATGGCGCGGCATTGCACAGGGTCGCCGACGATCACCGGCACGATGTGGCTCGCATTGCGCAGATGCGGCACGCCGTGCGCGTCGAGCCGCGCGCGAACCCGGGCGACGCGCTCGGCATGGCGCGCCCGTAGCGCATCGCCAGCC
>CAXTSD010000266.1:1346-4096 GCA_964246775.1 uncultured Acetobacteraceae bacterium
GACCTGCACCGCGGCCAGCGCGCCGGCCGCGATCGCCGGCGGCAGCGCGGTCGTGAAGATGAAGCCGGAAGCGAAACTGCGGATGAAGTCGCACAGCGCCGCCGACCCGGCGACGTAGCCGCCGATGACGCCGAACCCCTTGGCGAGCGTGCCCTCGATCAGCGTGATCCGCTCGGCAACGCCGTCGCGCGCCGCGATGCCGGCGCCGCGCGGGCCGTACAGCCCGACCGCGTGCACCTCGTCGAGATAGGTCATCGCGCCGTGGCGCTCGGCGACGTCGCAGATCGCCCCGATCGGCGCGATGTCGCCGTCCATCGAGTAGACGCTCTCGAACACGACGAGCTTTGCGGCGTCGGGCGGCAGCGCCGCCAGCCGGCGCTCGAGATCGGCCACGTCATTGTGGGCGAACACCTCGCAGCGGGCGCGGCTGTGGCGGATGCCCTCGATCATCGAGGCGTGGTTGGCGGCATCCGACAGCACGACGCAGTCCGGCAGCCGTGCCGCGAGTGTCGCGAGGCTGGCCCAGTTCGACATGTAGCCGGAGTTGAACAGCAGCGCCGCCTGGCAGCCGTGCAGCCCGGCCAGCGCCTGCTCGAGTGCGACGTGGCAGCTCTGCGTGCCTGAGATGTTGCGCGTGCCGCCCGCCCCCGCCCCGTGCCGGTCGAGTGCCGCGTGCATCGCCGCCAGCACGGCGGGGTGCTGCCCCATGCCGAGATAGTCGTTGCTGCACCACACCGTTACCGGCCGCGCCGTGCCGCCCAGCGTCGCCTGCGGATAGGAGCCGGCGACGCGTTCGAGCTCGGTGAACACACGGTAGTTGCCAAGCCGCTGCAAGGCGACGATCTCGCGGCGGAAGAACGCTTCGTAGTTCATTGCACTCTCCGAGGGGCTCAGGCGGCGGCTCAGGCGGCGGCGTAGGCGCAGGCGTCGAATGCCCGCTGCAGCCGCGCCCCGTCGAGCTGCCGACCGATGGCGACGACGCGCGCCATCTCGCCCGATGGCGGCGCGAAGGCGGCCATGCTGGGCCTGCCGCCGGCGAGGTCAAAGCGTATCCAGCCGTCACCCGCCCTGGCGATGCCCTTGACCCGCTCCACCTCGCCAAACGCGCCGTCCGGCAGGCTGTCGAGCAGCGCCTGCAGGCGCGCAACATCGCAGGTGTCGCCCAACGCGGCGCTCCACGAGGCAAGCCCGAGCGCCGCTTCGGCCCCATGGGCGTGATCGTGCCCATGGTCGTGCGCGTGGTCGTGGGCGTGATCGTGATCGTGATCGTGCGCATGGTCGTGGGCGGGGTGGCGCTGCGGCCGAGGTGTGGCCGGCTCCAGCCGGTCCTCTGGCCGCGCGACGCCGTAGACCGCGGCCACCAGCGCCGCCGCCGGGTTGATCGTGCGCAGCGTCGTCTCGACCAGCCGGCGCTCCACCGCGCCGACGACGTCGACCTTGTTGAGCACCAGCACCGAGGCGAGCCGCACCTGCGCCTCGATGTGGCTCGACATGCGGGCGTAATCGGCGAGAAAGGCGCCGGCATCGAGCACCGTCGTCACCGCGACCTGGCGCAGCACCGGCGTGAGGTCGGGCTGCGACAGCACGCCGATCAGCGCTGCGAGGTCGGCGACGCCGCTCGGCTCGATCAGCACCCGCTCGGGCGCGTAGGCGGCAACGACGGTCTTGAGCTGGCTCGCGAGGTCGGCGCGCAGCGAGCAGCAGATGCAGCCGTTCGGCAGCTCGACGACCTCGGCGCCGCGCTCGCGCAGCAGCGAGCCGTCGACGCCGACTGAGGCGAAGTCGTTGACCAGGACGACGGTGCGCGGGCCGGCTTCGGCGAGGCGGTGGCGCATCAGCGTGGTCTTGCCGGCGCCGAGGAACCCCGAGACCACCTCGACGTCGAACGGCCTGGTCGGCGCCCGCGACTTCAGGCTCCAGCCCCACAACGCCGCCGCCGGCAGCGGCAGCATCAGCAGCCAGTGCTCGAGTATCGCGAGCGCCATCAACGTGGCGACGAAGCAGAAACCGGCCTTCTGAAACGACGTCGCCGCCGGATCGACCGCCGCGTCGATCAGGTAGACGAGGATCACGGTGGAGACGGTGATCGAGACCGGAAACAGCAGGTTCATCGACTTCTTGGTCAGAAAGCTGCGCAGGAAGCCGAGATGCTCGGGCAGGAACTCCTCGTTGAGGTTGCGCACGCCGAGGAACACGTTGAGCTTGGCGCTCTGGTGCATCCACCACAGCACGAGGAAGGTGCACACGCCGATCTGGTTGCCGCCGTGCCAGGTCAGCGCCACCACGGCGACGGCGGCGGCGATGATCGCCAGTTCGTGCCACAAACTGGTCTCAATCGCATGGCCGAAATGCCGCCAGCCGCGGCAGCCCTCCGGGCAAGGCGCCGAGCGCGGGCCGGTGACGAAGCCCATGTAGAAGCTGATCTCCTGCCAGCCCCAGGCCAGCAGGCCGCAGGTGAAGGCGAGGTAGGCGCCCGCGAGGCTGGTATCCGAGCGCGTCGCCCACAGGCCGTAGAGCGAGGCGGCGAGCAGCAGCGTCGCGCCGATCATGCTGTATTTAAAGGTCCGGCGCGGCAGCCCGTCGAGATACATGATCGCGCCGGTGCTGAACCACCAGACGAACAGCGCGAACAGCGCCGGCAAGACGTAGAGCGATGTCATCTCGGCTCCCCTACCAGGTCGGCGCCAGCCGCACCGCGGCCGGCACGTCGCGCCGTTGCGTCGGCAACACAAACACGCGCGTCGCTCTGC
>CAXTSD010000267.1:0-489 GCA_964246775.1 uncultured Acetobacteraceae bacterium
CCGCGAGATCAAGCGGCGAGCCGCCGCTGTCTGGGTGGTCCGGCGAGCCGCCGCTGTCTGGGTGGTCCGGCGCGCCGCCGCCGACTGGGTGATCCGGCGGGCCGCCGCGGCCGAGCGCCGCCGCGGCATGCTGCGTCATCTCGTCGAGCGCACGCTGCAGTTTGCCGGTCAGGTCGTGCCAGGCGCCGCTGCGGGCGAAGGCGGCGTTCACCAGCGCGACCGCCGCGATGCCGACCACGATCGCGGCGACGCGGTTGGCGGCGCTGTAGAAGGCCTGCTGCGGCACGTCGATGTCGGACAGCGCCACGATGCCGACCGTGTAGCCGCAGAGCGCCGCGCCGTAGGCACGAAAATCCTTGAGCAGCGAGGCCGCCGCCGTGCAGCCGCCGAGCCACAACGCGTAGGCGACCAGCAGCATCGTGCGGTCTTGGCCGAAGATGGCGACGAAGCCGAGCGAGGCGAGCCCGCCCGTCAGGGTGCCGGCGAGCC
>CAXTSD010000267.1:499-4092 GCA_964246775.1 uncultured Acetobacteraceae bacterium
CTCTGGGCCCCCCCGCCCTGCGCGGCGCGCCCGCCCGTCTGGGGGGGGGCCCCCCGCCAGCCCGCCTTCGACAGCGCCATCCCGGGCGAGGGCTGGGCGACGATCGCGACGCAGATGCCGGCGGTCGAGGCGGTGTCGAGCTGTATCCAGAAGGAGAACAGGTAGGCGAGCAGCAGCGACAGCGTGGTGCGGGTGGCAAAGCCGATCGCGTCGGGCGTGAAGCCGGGCAGGATGAGCAGCGGCTCGTGGCGGGGCGGCGCCGCCGGCTCAGCCTTGATCGTGCGCGCCGCCGCCGGCGCCGTGCCGCTGGCGAGGCCGGCCGGCCCGTCCTCCCCGCCATCCCGGCTCCACGACATCGCGCGATCCTCGGCCCCCCGGTCCTCGTTGCGAGTGGTCTCAGGAGTCTTACCAGCCGGGTCGCCGCGGCGGTAGCCGGCAGGCTTCAGTGTTGCAGCAGCAGGGTCAGAGGGCGGGGCTCGCCTGGCGCGTCGTCAGCATCTCGCCGGTCCGTTGGTCGCCCCGCAACGCTTCGGCTGGCAGCAGCGAGGCGGGCAGCGCCGATGCGGCAACCGCGATCGTCTCGACCATGACTGTCGCGATCGCGTTCGGCGAGCACGGACGACCGAACAGGAAACCCTGCACCTGGCTGCAGCCGGTCCGCAGCAGCAGCTCCGCCTGCGATTGCGTCTCCACCCCTTCGGCGGTCGTGCGCATGCCAAGGCTGCTGGCCATGCCGACGATTGCCTGCACGATCGCGATTGCGTCCGCGTTGACGCTGAGGTCGCGGATGAACGACTGGTCGATCTTGACCTTGTCGAACGGGAATGAGCGCAGATAGCTGAGCGAGGAGTAGCCGGTGCCGAAATCGTCGAGTGCTATGTGCACGCCGCGTGCCCGCAGCGCCTGAAGGCAGGCGAGGGTCGCGTCGACGGTGTCGAGGAAGACCGATTCCGTGATCTCGAGCTCGAGCCGCTCCGGCGGCAACCCGCTTTCCGACAGCGCCGCATCGATCAGGGCGAGCAGGCCTGGATCGCGGAACTGCAGCGGCGACAGGTTGATCGCGACCCGCGGCGTGCCGGCCCAGTTCATCGCCTCGCGGCAGGCGCGGCGCATCACCCAGGCGCCAAGCTCGACGATCAGCCCGGTCTCCTCGGCGACCGGGATGAAATCGCCGGGCGGGATCCTGCCGCGTTCGGGATGTTGCCAGCGGACGAGGGCTTCGGCTGCGATCACCTGCCCGGACGCCAGATCGATGATCGGCTGGAAATCGAGGCTGAGCTCGTCGTGCGTGATCGCATGCCGCAGCTCGACCTGGACGGCGAGGCGCAACTGCGCGCGCAGCGCCATGCCGGCCTCGAAGAAGTGCCAGGTGCCGCGGCCCTCGGCCTTCGAGTGATAGAGCGCGAGGTCGGCACCCTTGAGCAGCAATTCCGGGTCCCGCTCGGTCCCGCTCGCCATCGCGATGCCGACGCTGAGGCCGATCGAGGTCGGGAAGCCGCCAAGCTGGAACGGCTCGCCTATGCGCGTGATCAGTCGCTGCGCCAGGGCTGCGGCCTGCCCGGCGTCGCTCGCGAATTGCAGCACCGCGAACTCGTCGCCGCCAAGCCGAGCCACGACGTCACCGTCACGCAGACACGTACGCAGCCGTCCGGCGACGGCAATCAGCAGGGCATCGCCCATGCCGTGTCCGAGCGTGTCGTTGACGGTCTTGAAACCGTCGAGGTCGAGGCACAGCAGGGCGAAGCAGCCGGGCTCCGCGCAGGCCTCGGCAAGCACGTCCTGGAACTGCACGCGATTGGGCAACTCGGTCAGGCTGTCATGACGCGCGAGATAGGCGATCCGCTCGTCTGACCGGCGCGCCGCCGTGATGTCGGAACCGACGCCGCGATAGCCGCGAAACACGCCCGCCGCATCGAGCACCGGCCTGCCGGTCAGGCAGAACCAGTGCTCTTCGCCGCCGAACCGGGCCGGCGCCAACAGGTCGCGGAACGGCAGCCGGCTGTCGAGGCAGGCGGCAAGCTTGGTGCTGGCCTGCTCGTCGGCGCCGGTGAGCGCATCATCCTGCCTGAGCAGATCGAGCAGCGACAGGCCCTGCAACTGCTCGCGCTCGCAGCCGACGACCTGGGCGAGCCGCTCGGACACCCGCTGCAGCCGGAGCGCCGCGTCGGTTTCCCAGAGCCAGTCGCTGGCATTCTCCTCGAAATCGCGGAGCAGCAGGCCGATGATGTCGGTCTGCTCTTCCAAGGTCAGCTCGCTCAGGATGCGCCGCGCGAACTCGCTGCTCTGGCTCAGCAGGACGCCGCACGTCATCTTGTAATACAGCAGGATCAGTATGGCGTGCTCGACGGTGATCGTGTGATCGACGTTCGACGTGGACAGCAGCAGGCTGACGGCGGTCACGCTGGCGAAGGCGAAGGCGGCCGGCAGCAGCGGCGCCAGCAGAGGGCTGGTGGAGATCAGGCCCGACGCGACATAGACCAGGAGCTGACGCTGCTCCGGCGTGCCCAGGGACATGAGCGTGCAGGGCACCGTGGCCCAGACGCAGGCGATGGTGAAGCTGACCGCGATGCGGATCGTCACCATGCGGGCCGAGGCGTCGCGCCGTGCCTGGCGCAACCAGGTACGGCTGCCAAGGACGGAAACGCCGTGGGCGGCGACGAGGATGCCCAGTATCGTGAGCAGAAAGCGGTGCGGCGCCACCCGCCAGAACGTCACGACGATCACCAGGCAGGCGAGCAGCGAGCCGAACGCCAGCAAGGCGGACCAGCGAGCGAGCGCGCTTACCTGCTCGGAGCGCAGGCGGTCGCGAGCCGGCCCGTTCGGCATCTGCGGCAGGCGGAACTCGCTGAGAACCGGCATTTTCTTGCTAGGCCTTCTGCATCGTCGCTCCAGCATGTCGGCAAATGGTGGAAGAAGAGTTAACCGTGGCGCCGCAACGAAACGCCGCGCTCGGCGCTGACCAATGATGAGCGGCGTTGGCGCATCGAGGGCGTCCGGCTGGGATGACGCGAGGGCGCGCCGCCTGCTGCGGGCGGTGTTTGACGCCGCCATCGCCGCCGCCGAGCGCACCATCTATCTCGAAAGCCAATACTTCAGCGGCCACCGCATCGCCCACGCCCTCATGGCCCGCCTCGCCGAGCGCCACGGCCCCGAGGTCGTCATCGTCAATCCCCGCCGCGCCGAAGGCTTCCTGGAGGAGAAGGCGATGGGCTCCGCCCGCGCGGTCCTCCTCAAGCGCCTACGCCGCGCCGACCGCCACCACCGCCTCCGCTTCTACACCCCCGTCACCGGAAGCCGGAAGGACATCTACGTCCACGCCAAGGTCCTGGTCATCGACGACCAGCTCATCCGCGTCGGCTCCTCCAACATCAATAACCGCTCCATGGGCCTCGACACCGAGTGCGACCTCGCCATCGAAGCCCAGCCCCACCAAGCCTCCACCCGACGCGCCATCCTGGAGGTCCGCGACGCCCTCGTCGCCGAGCACCTCGGCGGCTCCCGCGCCACCCTAGAGCAAGCCCTCCGCGCCCACGCCGGCTCGCTCACCAAAACCCTCGACCAGCTCGTCCGCCCCACCGGCCGCAGCCTCGACC
>CAXTSD010000268.1:0-4089 GCA_964246775.1 uncultured Acetobacteraceae bacterium
CGTGGCGGCGCGGCTCGCATGGTTGGGCCGGCGCCATGCGCGATGAGGTCTGGGCGGCGTGGCAGGCGCTGCCGGGCGATGGCGGGCCCGCCGAGACGGCGCTGCTCGCGGTGGCGGCGCGGCTGCCTGATCCGATAGGCATCCCGCCGCGCGAATGGCTCTACGGCACCCGGCTGATACGCCGGTTCGTGAGCGTGCTTGTCGCACCCGGCGGGGTCGGCAAGTCGGCGCTGGCGATGGCGATGGCGGTCGCGCTGGCGAGCGGGCGGTCGTTCCTGGGCGAGCGGGTGCATCACTCGGTCCCGGCCTGGGTGATCAACCTCGAGGACCCGCTTGAGGAGCTGGAGCGGCGGCTGGCCGCGGTGCTGATCCAGCACGGCGTGCCGAACGAGGCGGTGCGCGGGCGGCTGTTCCTGCATTCCGGGCGCGAGCGCCGGCTGTGCATGGCGCGGCAGTCGCCCTCGGGCGACATGATCGCGCATCCCGACAAGGCGGCGGTGATCGAGCAGGCGCTGGCGCACGGCATCGGGCTGATCGTCGTCGATCCGTTCGTGAAGTCGCATGGGCTCGACGAGAACTCGAACGCGCATATGGATGCCGCCGCGACCGCCTGGGCGGAGATCGCCGAGGCGACGCGGGCGGCGATCCTGCTCGTGCATCACGTGCGAAAGGCCACCGCATCGTCAGGCGTCGGCGACATCGAGAGTGCGCGCGGCGGCAAGGCGCTGACCGACGCGGCGCGCTCGGCGGCGATGCTGAGCCCGATGAGCGAGGCCGACGCGGAGCTGCTCGGCATTGCGAAAAGCGAACGCTGGCGGCACGTGCGCCTCGACGACGCGAAAGCCAACATGGCGCCGCGGGCGGACGGCGCGCGCTGGTTCCGGCTCGAGACGGTGTGCCTCGGCAATGCGTCCGACGCCTATCCGAACGGCGACAGCGTGGCGGCGATCGTGCGCTTCAAGCCGGCGAGCGTGTGGTCGCAGATGTCGGCCGCCGAGTGCAACCGGCTGCTCGACCTGATCGGTGCGGGACCGGAAGGACCGGGCGGACCGCTCTATGCGCCGAGCCGGCGCGGGCGGGGCAACGAGCGCTGGGCCGGGCAGGTCGCGATGGACGCGGCGGGGCTCACCGAGGCGCAGGCGGCGAGCGTCGTCAACACCTGGCTGCGCGAGGGCGTGCTCGCGCAGGTGACGTATCGCGACGAGGCGCAGCGCAAGCAGCGGCTCGGCGTGCGGGTGAACGACGCGCGGCGGCCGACCGCGGCGGTGGCATTTTCCTGAAGGAGACAGACGCGATGGGTGACGTGATCAGCTTGTCCGATCGGCGCGGATTTGGCGCAACGGATGCGCCAACCGGCGCGGCTTCTGGCGCGGCGCCGCGAACGGCGGTCGTTGCGCCATCTTCTCCTGGCGGAGCCAGGAAAGATGGCGCAGGCGCCTGCGGGCGCGCCAAATCGGCGGCGGCGGTATTGGCGCGGTCCGCCTCGTCCGGCGCGCCGGATGGCGCGGCATCTGGCGCGGCGGCGGTGATCGCCCGGCTCGAGGAGGCGGGGGCGACGCTGCTCGCGCTGCCCGGCACCGGCTACTCGACCAGGCTCAGGACCAGCCGGTTCGAGATCGTGCGGTCGGCGCTCGAGGCGTTCGGGGCGGAGAGCGGGCCGATGCGGGCGGCGGTGCCCTCGGCGGCGCAGATCACCCGCATGGACGAGGCGCTCGGCTGGATCGCCCTGATACCGGCCGAGACGGTGGCGCGCGGGCGGCCAGGCGGCGGCGCGGTGCTGCGCCGGATTGTCGGCGCACGGGCGCTGGTCGGGCCGGTGAGCGGAAAACACATCTATAGCTGGCGCCGACTCGGCGACGTGCTCGGCGCCGACCACAAGGCGGTGCAGCGCTGGCACGCGCAGGCGATCGGGCTGATTGTGGCGGGGCTTGGTTGGTAGGGTAAGACAAGCGTAAGGCAAGGTAAAGGCAAGGGGCTTTGCCCCTTGACCCCATCAAAGGCGGAGCCTTTGAAATCCATTTATTTAAACAAAATGGTTTCCAAAGGCCTACGGCCTTTGGCGGGTCTGGGCAGAGCCCAGTCTGACTTGCTTACTTGCTTACTGGCGTTGCAAGCTGACCGCAGCGCGGCAGCGTGGTGTTGTGTAGGTGCCGGTTATGCTGTCGCCGGCGCGGTGGGCGGCAAGGGTGTAGCGGGCGGGTTTGTGGTTCATGTCGGTTAGGGTGAGCGCGGCGTCGAGCGTGCCGTCCGGTTTGATCGTGCCGGCGAGCAGGACCGTGCCTTCCGTCGGGGCGAACTGCGCCTTGTCGCCGCGTATGGTGAGCGAGGCAGGGCGCGGCGCGTCGCAGGTGCCACCGACTGGGGTGATCCGGCCGTAATAGCTGTCGGTGCGGAGCGGCGCGTTGACGCAGGCGGCCGGCAGCAGGGCGGCGAGCAGGATGGCGTGGCGTGGATTGCGGCTCATGCGGTCCGGGCAGTCTTTCTGACGCGTGCGACGGGTCTTGCAAGCACGGTTCGGCGTTGGAGAAAAGAGCGCATTTGCGCTTGGCCACATACCCCACGAACCGCTATGACTTTCTGCATGATGGCGGTTTGCGGCTGCCGTCGTTCCCCCATCGGCGAAGAGTTCAGACCCGGGTTTTCCGAGGTGATGGAGAGCGCATGTCCGGATCAGTGGCGAGCGGCGACGACGGCGAGATCGACGTTGCTGTGCTGGTGGTGACGGCGAACTTCGCCGGCCACGTGGTTGGCGAAATCCTCGCCGACGCCGCCGACATCGCGACGCTGCTCGCAACCGACTACGCGCGCTTCGTGGTGCCGGCCTTCGTGCATCAGGGCGAGCCGCTGCTGGTCGGCGAAACGAGCGAGCTCACCGATGAGGCCGGACGCGCGATCACGCGTTGACGGGTCTGCGTTACCTCGCAAAATTTTCAGGAAAACGCGCTTGGCCAGATACCCCAGAGTTTGGTATCACTTTCCTTACGATGACGAATTGTGCGGGCGGCGGCGATGAACGAGCTGCCCTCTCCGCTCGATGTGCTGCTGCGGGCGATGTATCGCAAGTGGAATGATGGCGACCTCGACGGCGCGGCCTCGCTCGCCAAGGTCGCGGCACCTTATCTGCACCCGCGCCTGCCGGCGCGCCGGCAAGCGGCGGCGCTGCACAGCATGACGGATGCGGAGATCGATGGGCTCTGTCATGACCGAGGCGATGGCCGAGCGGACGCTGCGGCGCTGCCTGCGGGGCAGCCTGCTTGACTGGTCGCGCTTCGCCTTGGCGCCGAGCGGCTACGCGCCGGCGCCGCACCACCTGCTGCTGATCGACGAGCTCGAGCGCATCGCCGACGGACGCTCCGACCGGCTGATGCTGTTGCTGCCGCCCGGCTCGGCGAAATCGACCTATGCCTCGCTGCTGTTTCCGGCCTGGTGGTTCGCGAAACATCCGGCGAGCTCGGTGATCGCCGCCTCGCACACCGCGGGGCTGGCGCGGCATTTCGGGCGCGGCGTGCGCGCGCTGATCGGCGAGCACGGCGCCCGCCTCGGCTACGCGGTCGCCGAGGACAGCCGGGCCTCGCACCGTTTCGCGACCACGCGCGGCGGACAGTATCTTGCCGCCGGGGTGCGCCAGACGGTGACCGGGCGGCGCGCCGACCTGCTGCTGCTCGATGATCCGATCAGGAGCCAGGCGGAGGCGGACAGCGCCTCGGCGCGGGCGAGGATGTGGAGCTGGTACCGCTCCGACCTGATGACGCGGTTGCGGCCGGGCGGGCGCATCGTGCTGGTAATGACGCGCTGGCATCCCGACGACCTCGGCGGCCGGCTGATCGCCGGCAATGACGGCTGGCGGGTGGTGCGGCTGCCGGCGCTGGCCGAGGCGGACGATCCGCTCGGACGACTGCCGGGCGAGGCGCTGTGGCCGGCCTGGGAAGACAGGGCGGCGATCGAGCGCAAGCGCGCGGTGATCGGCGAGCGGGCGTTCGCCGCACTGTTCCAGCAGAGCCCGCGCCGCATCGAGGGCCGGCTGTTCTCGCCGGCGCGGATCGGCGCCGTCGATCGGGTTCCGGCGGGGATGGCGGTGCGCGCCTGGGA
>CAXTSD010000269.1:0-4086 GCA_964246775.1 uncultured Acetobacteraceae bacterium
TACAGCGTCGCCTGGATCGACTGCCTTGCCTCGGGTCCGGCGCTCGGCCGCGGCCGCGCCGGCGCCTGCCGGTCGACCTGCCGCAGCTGGCGCTGAACAACGCCACCGTCGCCGCCTTCAACGCCGCCTACTGGCGCCGCGCCGCTTGGCGCCCGGTGCGCCGGCTCGCCGCCTACGAGACGGTGTTCTATCCGCTCGACGCGGTCGGCGACTGGAACCGCGTCTATGGCGCGCGCGGCTTCTACCAGTATCAATGCGTGGTGCCGGCGACCTCGGCGGCGGCGGCGATCCCCGCCTTGCTGCGGGCGATCGGCGCGGCGCGGCAGGGCTCGTTCCTGGCGGTGCTGAAGACGCTCGGCGGCGTCGCCACGCCAGGGGTGCGGTCGGTTACGATTCCCGGGCCCCCCCTGGCACTCGACTTTCCCAATCGCGGCGAGGCGACGACGCGGCTGCTCGACCGGCTCGACCGGATCACCGCCGAGGCCGGCGGGCGGATCTATCCGGCCAAGGATGGCCGGGTCGCCGCGGCGGATTTCCAGCGCGGCTATCCGAACTGGCGGGACTTCGCCCGGCACGTCGACCCGCACGTCTCCTCCTCGTTCTGGCGCCGGGTCAGCGCGCCGGCTGGCGGCCCGGCCGGATGAGGCGGGTCGCGATCTTCGGCGCCACCTCGGCGATCGCCGAGGCCACGGCGCGGCTGTTCGCCGCCGAGGGCGCCAGCCTGTTCCTGGTCGCCCGCAACCCCGACAAGCTGCACGCCGTCGCCGCCGACCTGCGGCTGCGCGGTGCCGCCCGCGTCGCCTGCGCCATCGCCGACCTCGCGGCGTTCGACCCCCACGCCGGCCTTGCGGCGTTCGATCGCCACGCCGGCCTTGCGGCCGAGGCCAGCGCCGCGCTCGACGGCCTGGACGGCGCGCTGATCGCCTACGGCACGCTCGGGGACCAGGCCGAGAGCGAGCGCGACGCGCAAGCGATGCAGCGCCAGCTCGCCACCAACTTCCTGAGCGCGGTCAGCCTGTTGCAGTCGCTCGCCGCGGTGATGGGAGAAGGCACGATCGCCGCCATCGGCTCGGTCGCCGGCGACCGCGGGCGGCAGAGCAACTACGTCTACGGCGCCGCCAAGGGCGGGCTGCGGGTGTTCGCCCAGGGACTGCGCCATCGGCTCGCCGGCCGCGGCGTCGCCGTGGTGCTGATCGAGCCCGGCTTCGTCGACACGCCGATGACCGCCGGCATCGCCAAGGGCGGCGCGCTCGGCCGCGCGCTGTGGGCGAAGCCGGAGCGGGTGGCGCGAGACATCCACCGGGCGATGCGGACCGGCGGGCCGGCGATCCTCTACACGCCGTGGTTCTGGCGCTGGATCATGCTGGCGGTGCGCCTGCTGCCGGACGCGGTGTTTAACCGCACGCGGCTGTAGTGCCAGACCGTGACGACGCGATCTTGCTGTTCGGCGCCGCCGGGCTGGTCGGGCAGAACCTCGTGGTGCTGCTCAAGCAGCGCGGCTACCGCCGGCTGATCTGCATCGACAAGCACCCCGCCAACACCGCCATACTGCGCCGACTGCACCCGGAGCTGAGCGTGATCGAGGCCGACATGGCGGAGCCGGGAGCCTGGGAGGCGGGCTGCGCCGGCGCGAGTGCCGCGGTGATGCTGCAGGCGCAGATCGGCGGCGAGATCGAAGCGGCGTTCCGGCGCAACAACATCGTGGCGACGGAGCGGGCGCTGGCGGCGCTCGGCCGCGCCGGCGTGCCCTACCTCGTGCATGTCAGCTCGTCGGTGGTGAACTCGGCGGCGCGCGACTGGTACACCGAGACCAAGAAGGCGCAGGAGGCGCTGGTGGCGGCGGGCGGCATCGCGCATTGCGTGCTGCGGCCGACGCTGATGTTCGGCGACTTCGACCGCAAGCATCTCGGCTGGCTGTCGCGCTTCATGCGTCGGGTGCCGGTGTTTCCGATACCGGGCGACGGCCGCTACCGGCGCCAGCCGCTGTATGCCGGCGATTTCTGCCGCATCATCCTCGCCTGCCTCGAGCGCCGCCTGACCGGTGCGACCAACATCACCGGGGCCGAGATGGTTGACTATGTCGACATCATACGCGCGATCAAACGCGCGAGCGGCGCCCGCGCCCGCATCCTGCCCATTCCTTACTGGGCGTTCTGGTCGCTGCTCAGGCTCTACGCCCTGGTCAAGCCCGACGCGCCGTTCACCACCAAGCAGTTGCGCGCGCTGGTGACGCCGGACGAGTTCGAGCTGGTTCCCTGGTGGGAGATTTTTGGCGTGGCGCCGACTCCGCTTGACCAGGCGATCGGGCAGACCTACGGGCCGAACCCGTATTCCGACATCGTGCTGGAGTTCTAAAAAGTCTTGCGAAACGTCGCCGTCATCGGGGCCGGGGCGATGGGTCTCGCCTGCGGCTACCATTTGCTGAAGGCGGGGCATCGGGTGGCGCTGTTCGAGGCCGACCGGCGCGCCGGCGGCATGGCGGCGCATTTCGACTTGGGCGGGTTGAGCATCGAGCGCTTCTACCATTTCGTCTGCAAGGCCGATCAGCCGACCTTCGAGCTGATGGCCGAGCTCGGCATCGCCGACGCGCTGCGCTGGCGGCCGACGAGCATGGGGTATTTCTACGACGGCGCGCTGTATCCCTGGGGCGACCCGCTCGCCCTGCTGCGCTTCCCGCACCTCGATCCGCTGGCGAAACTCCGCTACGGGCTGCACATGTTCACCAGCCTCAAGCGCCGCGACTGGGGCAAGCTCGACCGGCTGCACGCCGATGACTGGGTGCGCGCCTGGGGCGGCGAGCGCGCCTACTCGGTGCTGTGGGAGAAGCTGTTCACGCTGAAGTTCTACGAGCAGGCGCACGACGTCTCCGCCGCCTGGCTATGGACGCGGATCAGGCGCGTCGGCAGCTCGCGACGCTCGATGTTCCAGGAGGAGCTCGGCTATATCGAGGGCGGCTCCGAGACCCTGGTGCGGCGCCTCGTCCTGCGCATCGAGGCGCTGGGCGGCCGACTGCATCTCGGCACGCCGGTCGAGCGCGTCGCGGTCGAGGGCGGCGCCGTCGCCGGGCTCGTCGTCGACGGGCAAGTCCTGCCGTTCGACGCGGTGATCAGCACCGTGCCGCTGGTGCTGCTGCCGCGCCTCATCCCCGACCTGCCGGAGCCGGTCAAGGCGCGCTACGCGGCCTTGCGAAACATCGGCGTCGCCTGCGTCGTGCACAAGCTGCGCCGGGCGGTCGGCCGGCACTTCTGGATCAACACCAACGACCGCCGGATCGCCCTGCCCGGCCTGGTCGAGTTCTCCAACCTGCGCCCGCTCGGCGACGACCACGTGGTCTACACGCCGTACTACATGCCGACCGGCAACCCGAAATGGTCGATGGACGACGACAGCCTGATCGCGGAGTCGTTCGCCGCGCTGCGGCTGATCAACCCGGAGCTTACCGAGGCGGACCGGCTCGCCTCCGCGGTCTCGCGCCTCAGCCACGCCCAGCCGGTGTGCCCGCCAGGCTACGGCGCCGCGCTGCCGCCGGTGGTGACCGCGATCGCCGGGCTGCAGGCCGCCGACACCTCCAGCTACTACCCGGAGGACCGCGGCATCGCCGAGAGCGTGCGCCTCGGCCGCGAGATGGCCGCGCGTGTGGTCTAGCGGCGTGTGGGGCGGCTTGTGGGGCAGCCGGTTCGCCCGCTTCTGCGTCGCCGGCGGCATCGCCGCTGCGGTCAACATCGCGAGCCGGATCGGCTTCAGCGCCGTGCTGTCCTACGGTTCAGCGATCCTCGCCGCCTATTTGTGCGGCATGACGGTGGCGTGGGCGCTGTCCCGCCTGCTGGTGTTCGAGCCCTCCGGCGCCTCGTGGCGGCGCGAGTATGGCCGCTTCGCGCTGGTCAACGTGCTGGCCGCGGCGCAGGTGTGGCTGATCGCCGAGGGCCTCGACCGCTGGCTGTTTCCGGCGCTCGACATGCGCTTCCACCCGCAATTGCTGGCGCACGCGCTCGGCGTGATTGCGCCGGTGTTCACGAGCTATGCCGGCCACAAGCATTTCAGCTTTGCCGCGGCCGGCGTCTCGAAGTAAGTAGAAGGCCAGAGGCT
>CAXTSD010000270.1:0-4068 GCA_964246775.1 uncultured Acetobacteraceae bacterium
CCGGCATCGCGGCGTGCTGGGCCCGCTCTCGGCCATGCTGTTTCAGAGCGCCGGCCCAGAGGTGCAGGGGGTGCAGGGCGGCGTGGTCGAGACCCGGCCGGTGAGCCTCGGCCTGCGCGAGGGCGGCCGCGCCGAGATCGTGGCCGGCGTGCGGGCGGGCGAGGCGGTGATCGCGCTCGCCGGCACCTTCGTGCGCGGCGGCGACCACGTGGCGGCGGTCGAGCCGGCCGACGCGCTCGCGGGACGCTGAGCGATGGCGTTCAACGTCTCCGGCGCCTCGATCCGCAACCCGATCCCGTCGCTGGTGCTGTTCACGGTGCTGCTGGTGCTGGGCGTCGCCGCGTTCCGGACGATCCCGATCACCAACTCGCCGAACATCGACATTCCGGTGGTCACCGTCACGGTGACGGAGTCGGGTGCGGCACCGGCCGAGCTCGAAGCCCAGGTCACCAAGAAGATCGAGGACGCCGTCGCCAGCGTGAACGGCGTCAAGCACATCACCTCCACGGTCACCGACGGCACGTCGCTGACCGAGATCGAGCTGCGGCTTGAGATCAGCTCCGACCGGGCGCTCAACGAGGTGCGCGACGCCGTCTCGACCATACGCGCCGAGCTGCCGCGCACGATCGACGAGCCGATCATCCAGCGCGTCGACTTCTCCGCCCAGCCGATCCAGACCTACGCTGCGAGCGCGCCTGGCCTCACCCTCGAGCAGCTCTCCTGGTTCATCGACGACACCGTGGCGCGCAGCCTGCAGGGGCTGCCGGGCGTCGGCCGGGTGCAGCGCATCGGCGGGGTCACGCGCGAGGTGCGGGTCACGCTCGACCCGGACCGCCTGTCCGCACTCGGCATCACCGCCGGCAGCGTGAACGCGCAGGTGCAGCAGACCAGCGTCGACCTGGCGGGCGGACGCGGCGAGCTGGGCGGGCGCGAGGAGGCGATCCGCACGCTCGCCGGCGCCACCACGATCGCGGCACTCGCCGGCACGCGCATCGTGCTGCCCGGCGGGCGCGAGGTGCGCCTTGCTGATCTCGGCACGGTCACCGACGGCGCCGAGGAGCCGCGCACCTTCGCCCGCCTCGATGGCCAGACGCCGGTGGTCGCCTTCCGCATCTCGCGCAGTAAGAACGCGAGCGAGGTCGATGTCGCAAGGCGCGTCGCCGATCGCCTCAAGGCGCTCGCGGTCGAGCATCCGGGGGTGGGCTACACGCTGATCGACGACTTCGTCCGCTACTCCGTCGGCGGCTATCGCTCGGCGATGGAGGCGCTGATCGAGGGCGCCGTGCTGGCGACGTTGGTGGTGTTCGTCTTCCTGCGCGACTGGCGCGCGACGCTGCTGTCTGCGGTCGCGCTGCCGCTATCGGTGCTGCCGGCCTTCGCGGCGATGCTGGCGATGGGCTTCACGCTCAACTTCATCAGCCTGCTCGCGATCACTCTGGTGACCGGCATCCTGGTCGACGACGCGATCGTCGAGATCGAGAACATCGTCCGCCACATACGCATGGGCAAGCGGCCGTACGACGCGGCGATCGAGGCGGCGGACGAGATCGGCCTCGCGGTGATCGCGATCACGCTCACGATCTGCGCGGTGTTTGCGCCGGTCAGCTTCATGGGCGGCATCGCCGGTCAGTATTTCAAGCAGTTCGGGCTGACGGTCGCCGCCGCCGTGCTGTGCTCGCTGCTGGTCGCGCGCCTGATCACGCCGCTGATGGCGGCCTACCTGCTGCGTCCGCATGGCGGGCACGAGCGGGGCGAGGGCGCGGCGACGCGCGCCTACGCCCGGTTCTTGGCGATGACGCTGCGCCATCGCGGCCTGACGCTGCTGGCCGGGCTTGCCCTGTTCGCGCTGTCGATCTGGTCGACCAGCCTGCTGCCGACCGCGTTCATCCCGCCCGAAGACCAGTCGCGCGCGACGCTCGCCGTCGAGCTGCCGCCGGGCTCGCGACTCGTCGACACGCGCGCCAAGACCGACGAGGTCGCCGCCGCGTTCCGCACGATCCCAGAGGTCACGAGCGTATTCGTGATCGGCGGCACGACGCCGACCGAGGACGACCAGGAGGTCCGCCGCGCCCAGGTGACGGTGAACCTCGTCGGCAAGTCCGAGCGCCGCCGGACGCAGAAGCAGATCGAGGGCGAGCTGTCGCAGAAGCTCGCCGGCATCGCCGACGTGCGCGGCTATTACGTGAACGGCCGCGGCGAGCGGGAGCTGTCGCTGACCGTGCTGAGCGACGACCCGCCAGCGCTCGAGCGCGGCATCGCCAAGCTGGAGAGCGCGATGCGCCGGCTGCCCGGCTTCTCCAACGTCGCCGCGAGCACCGGGCTCTACGGGCCGCAGGTCTTCGTCACGCCGCGCGCGGACGAGGCGGCGCGCTACGGCGTCTCGACCGAGGCGATCTCGGACGCGGTGCGGATCGCAACGCTCGGCGACATCTCGGCCAACCTCGCGAAATTCCGCGACGGCGACCGGCTGATCCCGATCCGCGTCGAGACCGACGCCTCGCTGCGCGGCGACGTGCATGCGATCGAAGCGCTGCCGATCATCGGCGACAGCGGGCTTGCCGTGCCGCTGGCGGCGGTCGCCGACGTGACCATGGGTCAGGGCCCGACCGCGATCGAGCGCCTGGACCGCGAGCGCGAGGTGGTCATGGGCGCCGACCTCGCGCCGGGCCTGGCACTCGGCGCGGCACTCGCCCGGGTCAACGCGCTGCCCGAGGCGCAGCACCTGCCGCCTGGCGTGCGCATCCAGAACGGCGGCGACGCGGAGATCATGGACGAGGTGTTCTCCGGCTTCGCGATGGCGATGGGCGTCGGGCTGATGATCGTGCTCGGGCTGCTGGTGCTGCTGTTCCGCAGCGCGCTGCAGCCGCTGACGGTGCTGCTGTCGCTGCCGCTCTGCCTCGGCGGCGTGATCCTCGGCCTGCTGCTGACCGGGCAGCCGATCAGCCTGCCTGTTGCGATCGGCATACTGATGCTGATGGGCATCGTGACGAAGAACGCGATCATGCTGGTGGACTTTGCGAAAGAGCGTCAGGCGCAGGGCGCTCCCCGCCACGAGGCGATAATCGATGCCGGCCGCAAGCGCGCCCGCCCGATCGTGATGACGACGATTGCGATGGTGGCCGGCATGGTGCCGAGCGCGCTCAGCCTCGGCGACGGCGGCGAGTTCCGCGCCCCGATGGCGACCGGCGTGATCGGCGGCCTGATCGTCAGCACCGTGCTGTCGCTGGTGTTCGTGCCCTCGCTCTACACGGTGATGGACGACCTCTCGCGCCGGCTCGGCCAGCTTGTCGGCCGCTTTCTCAACCCCGGCGCCGCGAAGCCCAGGCGGCTCGCGAGCGGGTTGCCGGGGCAGCCATCGGCGAAACTGCCGGCGGAGTAGACCGGCGAGCGGGAAAATCAGTCTCGGCGTGGCCGCTGGCGTCCGAGCCCGTGCATGGAAAGCGCCAGCAGTCCGGCGGCGATGGCGAACCCCATCACCCCCGGCCAGCCGGCAGCCTCCCAGGCGAGGCCGCCGAGCGCCGAGCCGGCGGCGCCGCCGAGGAACATGCTGACCACGTAGATCGTGTTGATCCGGCTCTGCTCGCCCTCGCCGAGGCTGAAAATCTCGGTCTGGTTCGAGACCATGCTGGCCTGCACGCCGGCATCCATCAGCACGACCGCGACGCCGAGCGGAATGAGGCCAGGCACCAGCAGCAGCAGCGCGTCGGCGGCGATCACCAGCAGGATGCCGACGCGCCCGACCACGGCGGGGCCGCGGCGGTCGGATAGCCGGCCGGCGAGCGGTGCCACGAGCACGCCGGTCAGCCCGATCAGCCCGTACGAGCCGGCGGTCGCGGCGCCGAGGTGATAGGGGCTGCCGGCGAGCAGCAAGGCGAGCGTCGACCAGAACGCCGAGAAGCCGGCGAACAGGCAGGCCTGCACCAGGCCGGCGCGCCGCAGCGCCTGATGGCGGCCAAACAGCGTCGCCAGGCTGCGCATCAGCGCCGGAAACGGCAGCGCGGTGGTCGGCGGCACCATCGGCAGGCTCGCCGCCAGCAGCCCCGCCATCGCCGCGGCGATGGCGGGGCT
>CAXTSD010000271.1:0-4067 GCA_964246775.1 uncultured Acetobacteraceae bacterium
GCTACGAGCATGTCGACGCCAGCACCGGCAAGATCGTGAGGGCAGTCGCGATCCTCGCCGGCTACGCGGCGGCCTCGGTCGGGCTGATGGTGGTGATGGTCAATGTGTTCGACGTGACGACGGACCGGCGCGACGCCAACCTCACCGCCGAGCAGCGCGCGCCGATCGAGGTGCCCGCCCCGCATCTGCAGGCGGCGCCCTATGTCGAACTGCACGACGAGCGCTCGCGCGAGGAGGGCCGGCTCGACGGTTATGCCTGGGTTGGCGCCGACCGCCGGCACGCCCGCATCCCGCTTGACCGGGCGATGGCGCTGAGCCTCGGGCGCTCGCTCGATGTCGGGCCTGACGGAGCGTCGCCGCCGGGCGGCGGTGAGGGCGGCCAGCGATGAACCCGTCCGATTATCCGCTGGCGCTGTGGCCGCCCGCCGCCTCGGTCAGCGCGGTCAGCACCGATCACCTGATCCTCTGGTTCACCGTGCTGACGCTGCTGCTGACGGTGCCGATCTTCATCGGCATCACGTTCTTCGCGTTCTATTACCGCGAGGGGACCAAGGCGAACCGCCAGCACGGCCGCTACCGCGACGACAGGATCGAGCTGACCTGGATGATCGTGCCGTTCCTGCTCACCCTGTTCTTCTTCGTCTGGGGCGCCAAGCTGTTCAACATACACAAGCATCCGCCGCCGAATTCGCTCGAGATCAGCGCCGTCGGCAGGCAGTGGATGTGGAAGTTCCAGCACCCCGGCGGCCAGGCCGAGATCAACGACCTGCACGTGCCGTCCGGCCAGCCGGTGCTGATCAACATGATCAGCCAGGACGTGATCCACGCGCTCTATCTGCCGGCGCTGCGGGTGCAGATGGAGACGCTGCCTGGGCGCTACACGCAGCTCTGGTTCAATGCCGACCGGCCCGGCGTCTACCGCCTGTTCTGTTCGGAGTATTGCGGCACCGACCATTCCGCAATGGACGGGCTGCTGACGGTGATGGAGCCGTCCGCCTACGCGCAATGGCTGTCGGGCGCCGGCACCAGCCAGTCGCTCGCCGCCGCCGGCAAGGCGCTGTTCACCTCGTACGGCTGCGCCGGCTGCCACGCCGCCGGCTCCTCGGTGCGGGCGCCGAGCCTGGTCGGGCTGTATGGCAACCCGGTGCCGATGCAGGCGGGCGGCACCGCGCTCGCCGACGAGGGCTATCTGCGCGACAAGATACTCAACCCCAATACCCGCCTGATCGCCGGCTATCGGCAGGTGATGCCGAGCTTTCGCGGCGTGATCGCAGAGGACGACCTCGTGCGCGTCATCGCCTACATCAAGGCGCTGGGGCCGGAGCGCTCGGCGCTCGACCAGGCCGCAAACGGAACCGCCGGGAGTGCCGCCCCATGACCCCGCTCGACACCACGCTGCGCGACGCGGCGACGCCCGCCTCGACCATCGACCGGCCGAAGGACTACCTGCACGAGAAATCGACGCTGCGATCGTGGTTCCTGACCATCGACCACAAGCGCATCGCGCTGCTCTATCTTGCCTCGATCACGGTGTTCTTCATCTTCGGCGCCGTCGCCGCCGGGCTCGTGCGGCTCGCGCTGGTGGTGCCGAACGGGCAGATCTTCACCAACGACACCTACAACAAGCTGTTCACCGTGCACGGCGTGGTGATGGTGTGGTTCTTTCTCATCCCCTCGATCCCGACGACGTTCGGCAACTTCCTGATCCCGCTGATGATCGGCGCCAAGGACCTCGCTTTCCCGAAGCTCAACCTGACGAGCTGGTACATCTTCATGGGCGGCTCCATCTTCACCCTGATGACGGTGCTGATCGGCGGCGTCGATACCGGCTGGACGTTCTATGCGCCGTTCAGCACCACGTTTTCCAACACCTGGGTGATCCCGGCGCTGATCGGCGTCATCATCGTCGGCTTCAGCTCGATCCTCACCGGGCTCAACTTCGTCGTCACGATACACACCATGCGGGCACCGGGGATGACCTGGTTTCGCATGCCGATCTTCGTCTGGGCGCACTACGCGGTCAGCCTGATCTTCCTGCTGGCGACGCCGGTGATCACCATCGCGCTGTCGCTGCTGGTGCTGGAGCGCGCCTTCGGCATCGGCATCTTCGACCCCGCACTCGGCGGCGACCCGGTGCTGTTCGAGCACCTGTTCTGGTTCTACTCGCACCCGGCGGTCTACATCATGGTGCTGCCCGGCATGGGCGTGATCAGCGAGATCGTGCCGGCGTTCTCGCAGAAGAAGCTGTTCGGCTACAAGTTCGTCGCCTACTCCTCGATCGGCCTCGCCTCGCTGACCTTCTTCGTCTGGGGCCACCACATGTTCGTGAACGGCCAGAGCGAGATGGCGAGCCTCGCCTTCTCGGTGCTGAGCTTCGCTGTCGCCGTGCCCTCGGCGATCAAGGTGTACAACTGGACGGCGACCATCCATCAGGGCAGCTTGCGGCTCGACACGCCGATGATCTACGCCATGGGCTATATCGGCCTGTTCGTGCTCGGCGGCCTGACCGGCCTGTTTCTCGCGACGCTGTCGATCGACGAGCACGTGCACGACACGTATTTCGTCGTCGCGCATTTCCACTACATCATGGTCGGCGGCACCATGCTCGCCTTTCTCGGCGGGCTGCACTACTGGTGGCCGAAGCTGACCGGGCGGCTGTATCCCGAGGCCTGGGGCCGGGTCGGCGCGCTGCTGATCTTCATCGGCTTCAACGTCACCTTCTTTCCGCAATTCCTGCTCGGCTATCTCGGCATGCCGCGGCGCTACCATCAGTATCCGCCGGAGTTCCAGCTGCTCAACATACTGAGCTCCGCCGGCTCGACCATACTCGCCGTCGGCTATTTCTTTCCGATGATCTACCTGCTGTGGTCGCTGTGGTTCGGCAAGCGCGCCACCGCGAACCCGTGGCAGGCGAAGGGCCTCGAATGGACGACGAGCTCGCCGCCGCCGACGCACAACTTCCTCACCCAGCCGATCGTCGATTTCGACGCCTACGACTACCCGATCAAGTCGCCCTCGCATGTCTGAGGCGACGCTGCCGGGCTTCGGCGTCTCGCCCACCGGCGTTGCGCTGCAGGAGCAGTTCTCCGAGGTCGGCCAGCAGCGCCACGCGGCGACGATGGGGATGTTCCTGTGGCTGATCACCGAGCTGCTGCTGTTCGCCGGGCTGTTCCTGATCGCGCTCATCCTGCGCCTCACCCATCCCGAGAGCGTCACCGCCGCCGCAAAGCACCTCAAGTTCTGGATCGGCGCGACCAACTCGGTGGTGCTGATCTGCTCGTCGCTCACGATGTCGGGCGCGATCCAGCTGTCGCGACTCGGCTGGCAGCGCGGCATGGTCCGCTTCATGCTGCTGACCGCGGCACTCGGCGCGCTGTTCCTGGTGCTGAAGAGCTACGAGTATTACGCCGACTGGGACGAGCACATGGTGCCGTTCTTCCTCGACCGGCAGTACGCGCTGGCCGGGGACCACGCCTCCGAGCTGTTCATCAACCTGTATTTCGCGACCACCGGCCTGCACGGGCTGCACCTGATCACCGGCGTGTCGATCCTGCTGGTGCTGGCCTGGCAGGCGAGCGCGCCCGGCTACCTCGCGCGGCATCAGAACCGCATCGAGATCTACGGGCTCTACTGGCACTTCATCGATCTCATCTGGGTCATCGTGTTTCCGATACTCTACGTGCTCAACCGATGAGTTCGGCGGTGAGCCGAGGATGAGCGCGAAGCGGCTCGGCATCTGGAGGGGCGGATGGTCGTCGATGACGCTGGACGACAGGCGCGCGCTGTGGGCGCACATGCGCACGCCGCTGCTCTCGTTCGCCGCGATGATCTGCCTGCTCGGCGTCATCGTGCTGTGCGGCGCGACGCTGCCGACGCGCTGGATCTGGATGGTCGAGGCGCTGTCGACGCTGACCATGGTGACGCTCGTGCTCGCGGTCTCGATGGAGGTCACGCACGAGCCGCCGCTGATCCGGCTGTTCGCCTGCGTCGGCTTCATCTGGGTCGCGATCCTGTTCGGCATGACGCTGGTCGACTACCTGTTCCGCTGACGCGGCGGGGGGCGCGGG
>CAXTSD010000272.1:0-4064 GCA_964246775.1 uncultured Acetobacteraceae bacterium
CCTGCTGCCGGCGCCGCTGCTGGGCGGCGAACGCACGCTCGGCGGCGCGATGTCGGGGGGGCCGCCGGGGGCGGGGGGGCGGGGCGGCGGCAGGGGCCGCGGCGCCGCCGTGAGCGTTGCGATCGTCGACGGCAGAGTCAGCGAGGTTGCGATCCTGCGGCACGGGCACGGCTATGGCGATGCGGCGACGCTGTCGGTCGACGGCGACGGCGACGGCGCGATCGTTGTCGGGCAGGTCGGGCTGCCGGCGCCGCGGCACAGGCGGTTGCGGGTGATCTGCACCGCGACGGCGCGGTTTGGCGGCGCGCTTTGCGGTGACGGCGGCGCCGTCGTGCTGCCGCCGCACGGCGCGGTGACGCTCGCGGCGCTTGACGGGCGCTGGCGCATCCTGCGGCCGGGCCTTGGTTCAGAACGATACCCCAGCACGAAAGAGCGACGTGGATGCCGGTCCCCGAGATGAACCCGCTGTATCAGCAGATCGGCGAGATCCTGAGCGGCCTGAAGGCGCTGCACGACAAGGTCGACATCCGCCACGTGCAGGCCGAGAAGCTCGGCGACACGCTGCAGGCCGAATTGCGAACGGTGAAGCACGATCAGCGCGATCTCGAGCAGAAGCTCGATGGCGCGATCTATTTCGTGAAGCAGGACACCGACGGGCTCAAGGCGGCGACTGTCGCAACCAGCCGCAGCCTCGAGGAGCTGACCGCGGCGGTCGAGACGCTGAAGCATCCGGTCGAGGAGATCATGGCGCTGCGCTCGCGCGCGATGGGCGTGCTGCTGGCGCTGAGCACGCTTGGCAGCGTGTTCCTCTACTTCTTCGGCCCGCTCTACCACTGGGCGGTCGATCACGTCTCGCTGCCGCGCTGAGGACAACCGCACCTATTACGAGGACGGAATGGAAGATTTTGCGCAAAGCCTCGCGTTCACGCTGCGCGAGGAGGGCGGCTTCGTCGATGATCCGCGTGATCGGGGTGAGGCGACCAACATGGGCATTACGCTGGCGACGCTGCGCGACTGGACCGGCGATGCCGATTTGCAGGCGAGCGACGTCGCGACGCTGACCAGCGACGTTGCCGCCAGCATCTACGGCGCGAACTACTGGAACCAGCTGCGTTGCGACGCGCTGCCGCGCGGCATCGACCTCATGGTGTTCGATTTCGGCGTCAACGCCGGATGCGTGACGTCGGCGCGGCTGCTGCAGCAGGCGCTGGGGTTTGCCGGCGCCGACGTCGATGGTTCGATCGGGCCATACACGCTCGCCGAGGCCGCGGCACGAGTGGCGCGCATCGGTGGCGTCGTCGCGTTGCGGGCGCTGCTGGTCAGGCAGCAGGCGCGCTACCGGGCGCTGCCTGGCTTTGCGACGTTCGGCACCGGCTGGCTCGCCCGCGCCGGGCGGCGGTTCGCGGCCGCGGCGGCGATGATCTCGGGCGCCGGGGTCGTCTCGTGAACTTGCATGCCCGCATCAGCAGGGTTTGCCTGTGGCGGATCGCGGCGGTGATCGCGACGCTGGCTCTCGCGAGCCTCAATGCGCACGCGCAATCCTCCGCCGTGACGCAGAACGGCGTTGATCGGGCGCAGGCGGTGACACTCGACTGCCTGGCCGCCGGCACGACGATCGCGGTGCCGTGCGGGACGGTCGGCAACCCGCTGGTGGTCGCCGTCGGCGGCATGGTGATCGGCCAGCTCGCGCCGGTGGCGGCGCCGCTGGTCTCGCGCACGATCACGGTCGCCGCCGGGCAGAGCACAGTGCTGTTCAGCGCCAATGCGCAGCGCCGCTACCTGTCGTTCCAGGCGCCGCAGACGACCGGGATCTGGGTCAACCGGGTCGGCGGCATCGCCTCGGCGAACGGTGCGGATTGCGCGTATTTCCCGCCCGGCGCGCTGTTCGAGAGTGGCGGCTTCGTCAACAGCGGCGCGGTCACCGTCTACTCGCCGAATGCGGTGACGATCGCCGCCTGGGAGGGCTGAGCCGATGCACAGAAGCGCGCTGCTGATCCTGCTGGCGCTGGCGGTGCTGTCGCCGCTCCGCCCGGCCGCGGCCAGCACGACGCTGCAGCCGAGGAGCCTGCGACAGCTCGGCGGCCGGCAGCTCTGGCTGCCGATCTGCTCGCGGCGCGGGGTCAACGGTTCGGCGGCGTTCTTCGATGGCGTCAATACGGCGGTGATGGATCAGGTCGCCTGCGTCTCGCCAGCCTACGGCACGGTGACGGCGGTGCGGCTCGTTTATGCGGCGTTCGACCTCGGCCAGCAGGGCGAGATCGACCGGCCGGTGACGGCGACCGGGAGCGCGAGCGTGCTCGCGCCCGGTCTCAACGCGTTCACCTTGTATGGCGGCGCGAGCGTTGCCGCCGGGGCGACGACGCTGACCTTCAGCCCGACCGGCGCCGGGGCGAACGCGATCAGCGCCGGGCAGAGCCTGTCGACCAACGGCGCCGGGATCGCGAGCGGCACCTACGTCGTGAGCGTCGCCAACGGTTTCGCCTCAGGCAGCGGCAATACGCCCGCGACGACGACGGTGACGCTGAGCGCGCCGACGACTGCGGCGACGACTGCCGGACAGGCGTTCTATTTCGCCGGCTGGCTGACGCCGGCCAAGTTCGGCGGGCGCCGGCAGTTCACGATCGAGCCGGCGCACGACGTCGTCACCTCGGACGCGATGTCGGTCAACCTGCCGCCGGGCACCACGTTCTTCGTGCGCACGGCGGCGAGCTTCAGCGCCGCCGGGATGCAGTTGATGGACTATCCGGGCGCCGGCTCCAGGCTTGCCGGCGAGTTCGACAGCCGCTCGACGACGTTGAACGACCAGACCGGCGCGCCGGCCGTGCTCGCCAATTCCGGCGGCGGCTACTGGTGCCCGGTGGCGGTGCTTGGCCTGGTCAGCGTGCCTCCGGGCGGCGTCGTGCCGGGGGGCGTGCTGATCCTCGGCGACAGCATCGCCGCCGGCACCGGCGACGCCGCCGACGCGCTCGGCCTGCAGGGCTACATCCAGCGCAGCCTCGAGAACATGGTGCCGTTCGTCAACGCGGCGCGCGGCTCGACCACGGCGGCGGGCCTCGCGCTGCAGGGCGACGGGCAGTACGCGCTGTCGATCGATGACGGCGTGACCGACGTGCTGCTCGAGGATGGGCGCAACGACATACTCAGCCTCAACCTGCCGGCGACGACGGTCGAGGGCTTCGTCGGCCAGATCGCGGCGCGTTATGCGCAGGCGGGCAAGCGCGTCTGGTGCTTCACCGTGCCGCCGACGACGCAGAGCAACGACGGCTGGACCACGCTTGCCAACCAGAGCTGGACGCTGGCGAGCGCCACGGTGAGTGCCGCGGCGGCCTCGGGCGCGACTAGCCTGACGCTCAACTCGCTCGCCGGCCTCGCCGTCGGGCAGGCGGTGTCGGGCACCGGCATCGCGGCGGGCACGACGCTCGTGGCGCTCAACGGCGCGACGCTCGTCGCGACGCTGTCGACGCCGACCAGCGCCGCGCTCGCCGTTGGCGGCAAGCTGCTGTTCGGCACGTCGGCGGCGAGCGCGAGCTCGGGCGAAGCGCAGCGCCTTGCCTACAACGCGTTCCTGCGCGGCAGCTACGCAAGCCTTGGCTGCGCCGGGCTGATCGATGTCGAGCGGGTATTCGCCGACCGTGCGGGCAGCGGCAAATGGCGGGTCGATCTCGGCGCCGCCACCGCCGACGGGGTGCATCCCTCGGCGGCACTGCATCAGGCCGCGGTCAGCGCCGGACTGATCACGCCGGCGATGTTCCAGCCGCAATGAGCGGAGCCATACCTAACCCTGGAGGAGAGACGCGGATGACCACCTGGATCGCCTGGAGCAAGCAGCCGACTACCATCACCGGCATTGCCGCGCTGGCCGGCATCGCCTCGGCGCTGCTGACCCACCAACTGACGATCGAGAACGCGGTGCCGCTGCTGGTCGGGGCGCTGCTCAGCATCGCGCTGCCGGACAATAGCGGCACTCGGGCGGTGATCCAGAACCTGGTCGCCGACGCGGTGCAGGCGGAGCAGCTCATCGTCAAGCCGCAAGGCGAGCTGACCTTGTCGCCGACGCCGCCGGC
>CAXTSD010000273.1:0-3997 GCA_964246775.1 uncultured Acetobacteraceae bacterium
GCATTGCCATGGCACTCCCTGCTGTCTCGCGGCCACGCTGCCGCCGTCCCGCACGTCACATAGGATCACTCGCCCATCGGTTCCGCTCGCCTGGGGGTGAAACCTGTGTCATCTGCGCCACGGGCAAGCGGCGACAGCGAGCCGATGCGGCGCCAGAGGCTCCGGCGCCTGAACAGCGGCCAGCTGAACGAACGACGCGTCCGCCCGTTGCTATCACCCGATGCCGGTCCTCAGCTTCAGACGCGGGGCCAGCACAGCGCAGCCGGGAGCCGCCATGTCCTACGACCTGTATTACTGGCCGAACATCCAGGGTCGCGGCGAGTTCGTCCGCCTGGCCCTGGAGGCGACGGCGACGCCATATCGCGACGTCGCGCGTGACCAGGGCGTGGCGGCGGTGACCCGCATCCTCGAGGACGGCGCGGTGGCGACGCCCGGCTTCGCGCCGCCGATCCTGGTCGACAACCACGTGACGATGTTCAGCGAGCGCCATCAGGCGATCGCCCAGGTGGCCGCCATCCTGCAGCACCTCGGCCCGCGCCTCAATCTCGCGCCGCACGACGAGCCTGGCCGGGCGTGGCTGAACCAGATCCAGCTGACGCTGACGGATTTCGTCGCCGAGATCCACGACACCCACCACCCGCTCGGCGCCGGCCTCTATTACGAGGAGCAGCGCGACGCGGCGAAGCGGCGCAGCGCCGACTTCATCGCCGCGCGGCTGCCGAAGTACTTTCACTGGCTGGAGACGGTGCTCGCCCGCAACCCGCTCGGCAGCGGTCACCTGGTCGGCCGCAGCCTGACCTACGCGGATCTGTCGCTGTTCCAGGTCGTCGAGGGGCTGAGCTACGCCTTCCCGCGCGCGATGGCGGAGTTTCGCAACACCTGGGAGGGGCTGGGCCTGATCTGCGACCACGTACGGGCACTGCCGCACGTCGCGACCTATCTCGCCTCGCCGCGCCGCATCGCGTTCAGCGAGGAGGGCGTGTTCCGGCACTATCCCGAGCTCGACGCCTGAGCGATGCCGCGCGGATATCGACGCCGCGCCGCCAAAATCGCTTGCAGTCGGCGCCGTACGGACGAAATGTTGCGACAAGCCGTAACTCGATGGAGGCATCCTCATGCCGGATACGAACATCACGCACCCCGCCGCCGTCACCCTGACGACGACCGCGGGCGCGCCTGTTCCAGACAACCAGAACAGCCTCAGCGCCGGCGAGCGCGGCCCGCTGCTGCTGCAGGACTACCAGCTGATCGAGAAGCTGGCGCATCAGAACCGCGAGCGCATCCCCGAGCGGGTGGTGCACGCCAAGGGCTCGGGCGCTTACGGCACCTTCACCGTGACGAATGACATCACGAAATACACCTGCGCCGACATCTTCAAGGGCATCGGCAAGCAGACCGACGTGCTGCTGCGCTTCTCGACCGTCGCCGGCGAGAAGGGTGCGGCGGACGCCGAGCGCGACGTGCGCGGCTTCGCGGTCAAGTTTTACACCCAGCAGGGCAACTGGGACGTCGTCGGCAACAACACGCCGGTATTCTTCGTCCGCGATCCGATGAAGTTCCCGGACTTCATCCACACCCAGAAGCGCCATCCGGCGACCAACATGCGCTCCGCCAAGGCGATGTGGGATTTCTGGTCGTTGTCGCCGGAGAGCATCCACCAGCTGACCATACTGTTCAGCGACCGCGGCCTGCCGCAGGGCTACCGATTCGTCAACGGCTACGGCAGCCACACCTTCTCGTTCTGGAACGAGGCCGGCGAGCGCTACTGGGTGAAGTTCCACTTCAAGAACCAGCAGGGCCACAAGTACTGGACCAACGACCAGGGCAACGAGATCATCGGCCGCGACCGCGAGAGCTCGCAGCGCGACCTGTATGACGCGATCGAGGCCGGCGACTTCCCGCGCTGGAAGTTCATGGTGCAGATCATGCCCGAGGCGGATGCCGAGACGACCAGCTACAACCCGTTCGACCTCACCAAGGTGTGGCCGCATGGCGACTACCCGCTGATCGAGGTCGGTGAGCTGGAGCTGAACCGCAACGCGAAGCACTACCACGCCGAGATCGAGCAGGCGGCGTTCAGCCCGTCCAACATCGTCCCCGGCGTCGGCTTCTCGCCCGACAAGATGCTGCAGGGCCGCATCTTCGCCTACGCCGACGCGCACCGCTACCGCATCGGCACGCATTACGAGGCGCTGCCGGTGAACCGCCCGCAGGTCGCCGTGCAGACCTACCACGCCGACGGGCCGATGCGCTTTGACCAGCCGGTCGGCACCGACGCCTATTACGAGCCGAACACGGCAGGCGGACCCAAGCAGTCGAACGGCCCGCAAGAGCCGCCGCTCAGGATCAGCGGCGACGCGAGGCACTACGACCACCGCGCCGGCAACGACGACTACACCCAGGCCGGCAACCTGTTCCGCCTGTTCGACGCCGGCCAGAAGCAGCGCCTGTTCGGCAACATCGCCGCCGCGATGGACGGCGTGCCGGAAGAGATCGTGATGAAGCAGGTCGCGCATTTCGCAAAGTGCGACCCGGCCTATGGCGCCGGCGTCGAGACCGCGTGGCGCAACAAGAGCCTGCCCGCCAACTCCGATCCGGTGTCCGCCGGCGGCAACCTGCGCGCCGCCGAGTAGCACCTCGGCGCTCGCGTGAGGATCGGGCCGGGGAGCTTGCTCTCCGGCCTTTTTCTTGCCCCGACCCGCGGCTTGCAATCCGGAACGACGCTGGCAAGCTCGCCAGCATGACCGGATCCGACAGAGCCGCACCACCAGCGCTCACCCAGGCGCAACTCGAGGCGCTGTATTACGGCGCGGCGCGCGACGGCGAGCTTGAGATGCTGCGTGGGTTTCTGAGTTCCGGCGCCGACCCGGACCGGCCGGACAGCCGCGGCTTTCCGCCGCTGATTCTCGCCTCCTACAACGAGCAGGCCGAAGCGGTTGAACTGCTGCTCGCCCACAAGGCGGATGTCGACGCGCGCGACGAACGCGGCAGCACGGCACTCGCCGGCGTCGCCTTCAAGGGCTACGAGGCGATCGCCCGCCGGCTGATCGAGGCCGGCGCCTCGATCAACGCCCGCGACACCGCCGGACGCACGCCGCTGATGTTCGCCGTGATGTTCGGTCGCGACGCAATTGTCGAGCTGCTGCTCGCGCATGGCGCCGACACGCGCATCACCGACGACGAGGGTCACACGGCGGGCGACTACGCGCGGCGCAACGGGCAGATGCAGCTGGCGGCGCGGCTGACTTGAGGAAGCAAGCGGTTCTTTTTCGAGAAAAAGAACCAAAAAGCTTTTTATTATGAAGGTGAGGCCACCCGCTTGGCGTAAGCCAAATGGGCAAAAGTTTTTTGCTACTTTTTTTCAAAAAAGTAGGCCTTGCTCACTCAACCACGCACCAATCGCAACGCGGCGCCGACCACGTCGAACAAATCAAGCAGCCGCGCCACGTAGTGGTCGCGCACCGCGAACCCAGGTGACGCGGGTTCGGCGAGCTGGCGCTCGAGGGCGTCGATCAGGCGCAGCAGACGCCGCCGATGCAGCCCGGCGGCGCGCTGCAGCGGATCGGAGAGGATGCCGGCGAAGGCGGCGAAGGCCGAGGCCGCCAGCATCAGGCAGGCGGTCGTGCCCAGCACCAGCCCCGGCGCCGGCGCCGCCGGAAACCAGCCATACCAGGCGGCGCCGAGCCAGCCGCCGAGCGGAAACGAGGCGACCGCCGCCTGCTGCGCCATCAGTCCGGCGAGCGAAGGGCCGAGCGTCGCCGCGCCCGGGGCCAGCTTGTTGAAGGCGACCGCGCCGGCGCCGAGGCTCAGCAGGCCGGTGGTGATCTCGGCGCTCGCACCGCGACTGGTCCGGTATTCGGACATCGCCTCGCGCAGCCGGCCCTGCAGCGCCGGGTCGCGGCCGAGCTCGGCGAGCGTCCCGCGCATCGCCGCGGTGCCCGGTGGTTCCTCCAGTATCATCTCCGCCAACCAGTCGCGCCGGCTCTCCCGCCCGCCC
>CAXTSD010000274.1:0-3982 GCA_964246775.1 uncultured Acetobacteraceae bacterium
ATCTCGGACGCGGTCGGCCGCATCGCGTCGAGGATGCGTGACCGCGCCGCCTCGACGGCGAGCAGCGGCGGGCTCATTCCTGGCTGAACGGACCGGACTTGCCGCCCGCCTTGGCCGTCAAGCGCAGCGCCTCGACCCGCATCGAGCGGTCGACCGACTTGCACATGTCGTAGATCGTGAGCGCCGCGACGGCGGCGGCCGTCAGCGCCTCCATCTCGACGCCGGTGCGCCCGGTGGTGCGCACGCTCGCCGCGATCTCGATGCCGTCGCCCGACGCCGCCGCTTCGAGCTCGACGGCGACGGCCGCGATCGGCAGCGGATGGCAGAGCGGGATCAGCTCGGCGGTGCGCTTCGCGCCCATGATGCCGGCGACGCGCGCCACCCCCAGCACGTCGCCCTTGGTCGCCCGGCCCTCAAGGATCAGCGCCAGCGTCCGCGGCTGCATCACGACGCGGGCCCGCGCCGTCGCCGAGCGCTCGCTCTCCTGCTTGTCCGAGATGTCGACCATCGCCGCGCGGCCTTGCGCGTCGAAATGACTGAAGCCGCTCAACCCTGGGTCTCGGCCAGATGCAGGTCGCCGCGCCCAGGCGCGCTTAAGTCGTCGCGGCCAAGCAGCGCCCGCGTCGCCCGCGCGACGTCGCCCTGGCGCAGCAGGCTCTCGCCGACCAGGAAGCATTGCGCGCCGGCGTCGCTGAGGCGCAGCACGTCGTCATGGTCGCGTATGCCGCTCTCGCCGACGACGATGCGGTCGGGCGGCACGTGCGGCGCCAGCTCCCGAGTCGTCGCGAGGTCGGTACGGAGCGTGCGCAGGTTGCGGTTGTTGATGCCGATCAGCTTGGTCTGCAGCCCGAGCGCCCGGTCGAGCTCGCGCCGGTCGTGCACCTCGGCCAGCACGTCGAGGTCGAGCGCGCGCGCCAGCGCCTCCAGCGCCACCGCCTGGCTGTCGCTCAGCGCCGCCATGATCAGCAGGATGCAGTCGGCGCCGATCGCCCGGCTCTCATGCACCTGCCACTCGTCGAGGATGAAATCCTTGCGCAGCACCGGCAGGCTGCAGGCGGCGCGCGCGGCCTGCAGGTGCGCGATCGAGCCCTGGAAGAACGGCTCGTCGGTCAGCACCGACAGGCAGGCGGCGCCGCCTTCCTGGTAGGAGCGGGCGAGCGCCGCCGGATCAAAATCCTCACGGATCATCCCGCCGGAGGGCGAGGCGCGCTTGATCTCGGCGATCAGCCCGTAACGGGTCGGGTCGCCGCCGGACGCCGGCGCCGCGCCGCGTCCGGTCAGCGTGTCGTGCAGGGCGGCGCTGAAGCCGCGCGGATGCGGCAGCCGCGGATGGAACCTGCCGCGCTGGGCCTCGGCGGGATGCGCCGCGCGCCGGCGCTCGACCTCCCGCAGCGTCGCCGCGCAGATGCGTGCGAGCGTGTCGGGCATGTCGCGCGGCGGCGCGTCTGGTACGTGTTCGATCATCGTGTCTCTGACGCGTGCTTGGTCATCGTGTCTCTGACGGATGTTTGATTATCGTGTCTCCAGGGCGGCGACGCCCGAGGCCGTCGATGCCTCCGGCACGCTGATCGGCGCGGTCTCGTGCCGCAGCCGCGCCAGCACGTCGAGCGCGGCGCCGCTATCGATCGAGCGCGCCGCCAGCGCTGCCGCGGCCGGGAGATCGTGCGCACGGTCGGCGACGACAAGGGCGGCGGCGGCGTTCAGCAGCACGGTGTCGCGATAGGCGCCGGTCGCGCCCGCCAGCACGGCCCGCAGCGCCTGCGCGTTCTCCGCCGGCTCGCCGCCCCGCATCGCATCCGGGTGATGGCGCGGCAGCCCAGCCTGCTCCGGCGTGACGGTGAAACGGCGCAGCATTCCGTCCGCCAGCTCGACTACGTCGCTCGCTCCGGCGGTGGTCAGCTCGTCGAGCCCGTCGCCATGCACGAGCCAGGCGCGCTCGCTGCCGAGCCGCTGCAGCGCCGCCGCCATCGGCTCGAGCCAGGCCGGGTCGTAGACCCCGGTCAGCTGGCGCTTCACCCCGGCCGGATTGGCCAGCGGCCCGACCAGGTTGAGGATCGTGCGGGTGCCGAGCGCGACGCGCGCCGGTGCGGCGTGACGCAAGGCGGCGTGGTGGCGCGGCGCGAACAGAAACGCGAGGCCGGTCGCGGCCAGGCACGCCTCGAGCCGCGACACCGGCAGCTCAAGCGCGATGCCGAGTGCGGTCAGCACGTCGGCGCCGCCGCTGCGCGACGACAGCGCGCGGTTGCCGTGCTTGGCGACCGGCACGCCGGAGACGGCGACAACGAAGACGGCGGCGATCGGGACTGTCAGCGTATGCCGCCCGTCGCCGCCGGTGCCGCAGACGTCGATCGCGTCGGGCGGCGCGGTGATGGCGATCATGCGCCGGGTGAGCGCCCGCGTCGCGCCGGCGAGCTCGGCCACCGTCTCGCCGCGCACCCGCATCGCCATCAGCAGCGCCGCAATCTGCGCATCCGACGTCTCGCCCGCCATCACCGTCTCGAACGCCGCCTGCGCCTCGGCCTCGTCGAGCGTGGCGCCGTCGGCGAGCCGCGCCAGCACCGGCCGCAAGCCGCCGAGGTCGGTCGTCGCGCCGCCGCTCGGGCCGCCGCTCAGGCGGCCCGCTCATCGGTGCGGCCGCCCTCATTCTGGCCGCGCGCGATGGCGAGGAAGTTGGCCAGCAGGTCGTGGCCGTGCTCGGAGGCGATGCTCTCCGGATGGAACTGCACGCCGAACACCGGCAGGCTGCGATGGCGCAGCCCCATGATCACGCCGTCCTCGGTCAGCGCCGTCACCACCAGGCTGTCCGGCAGGCTCGCCGGCTCGACGACCAGGCTGTGATAGCGGGTCGCCCTGAACGGCGAGGGCAGGCCGGCGAACACGTCGCTGCCGTCATGCAGCACCGGCGCGATCTTGCCGTGCATCGGCTCGGCGGCGCGCGTGACCCTGCCGCCGAACGCCTCGCCGATCGCCTGATGGCCGAGGCAGACGCCGAGCAGCGGCACGCGCCCGGCGGCGGCGCGTATCAGCTCGAGGCAGATGCCGGCATCCTTGGGCGCGCAGGGTCCGGGCGACAGCACGATCGCCTCCGGCCGCCGCGCCAGCGCCGCCTCGGCGTCGAGCGCGTCGTTGCGGACGACCTCGCAGCGCTGGCCGAGATCGCCGAGCAGGTGCACAAGGTTGAAGGTGAAGCTGTCGTAATTGTCGACGAGAAGGATCATGCATCGACACTCTGCGAGCGCCGCCTTGTCAGGTCAACGAAGTGCGGCTGCGCCGCGGGTCAACGAAGTGCGGCCCCGCCGCCGCTCTCGGACGTGCCGCTCAGCGGCGAGCCCGCCCGCAGCACCCAGCACGTGGCGTCCCAGATGCGGAACGGCGTCTCGCCTTGGCGCTCGAGGATGAGCCCGCTCGCCGCCGCCCAGCGCCGGGCGTCGTCGCCGTCCGCGTCCCGGTCGCCGCGATACGAGAGATTGAGTATGACGAGGGCGCCGCCCGGCCGCAGCGCCCGTGCCGCGCCCAGCACGTGGCGCGATGCGACGCCGGCCTGCACCAGATAGGGAAAGCTGTCGACGGCGAGCACGAGGTCGAGCGAGGCGGCCGGCAGCTCCGGCAGCTCGGCGCCGGCGGTCAACTCGAAGCGCAGCCTCGGATCGGGGTGGCGTCGGCGCGCCTCGGCCAGCATGCCGGCCGAAACGTCGAGGCCGAGCACCAAGCCGGCACGCGGCAGCTGCGCCGACGCGACCCGGCCGATGCCGCAGCCGAGATCGAGCACGCTGGCATCACGCGGCAGCACGCCGGCCTGCTCAAGCCAGGCCACCAGCTCGGCCGTCGCTTCGGCCAGGATCGCGGGATGGCCGAGCGAATAGGCGGCGACGCTCGCTTCCGGACAACGGGCGACGGCGTGATCATAGGCGGCGGCCGTTCTCGCGATCACCTCGGGCTCGCTGCCGGTCGCGCCGTGGTCGAGGCCGGCGCCCTCGAACAA
>CAXTSD010000275.1:0-643 GCA_964246775.1 uncultured Acetobacteraceae bacterium
CGCTCGACGCGCTGACCAGGATCGAGATGCAGCGCCTGATCGAGCGGCTGTGGCAGCAGGCCGGGTTCACGACGGTGCTGGTCACCCACGACGTCAGCGAAGCGGCCCTGCTCGCCGACCGCATACTGCTGATCGAGGACGGCCGCATCGGGCTCGATCTCGCGGTCGACCTGCCGCGGCCGCGGCAGCCGCGCCCGGCGCTGTCGGCAAACGCGGCGCAAGTGCTGGCCCGGATTTTTGGCGCCAGGTAACGATCGGCTCGACCAACAGAAGCCACAGCCCGCGACCGCGGTCGTCGTCGGCGCCTCGGGCGGCATCGGCGGCGCGCTGGTCGAGGCGCTGCGTCGGCGGGGTGAGTACACGCGCGTCGTCGCACTCGCCCGCGCCAGTGGCGAGCGCCGCGTCGCCGTCACCGAAGAGGCGAGCATCGCTGCCGCGGCGGCGGCGCGCGGCTCAGAGCCGCCGCTGCGGCTGGTGCTGGTCGCGACCGGGTTGCTGCACGGCGAGGGCGTCGCGCCGGAAAAGACGTATCGGAGCCTCGACGCGTCGGCGATGCTACGCGCCTACCAGGTCAACGCCGTCGGGCCGGCGGGGGGGGGGGGGGCCAAGCGGGCGCGGGGGGGGGGGGCGGGGCGGCGCGGGG
>CAXTSD010000275.1:653-913 GCA_964246775.1 uncultured Acetobacteraceae bacterium
AGCAAGGCGGCGCTCAACATGGTGCTGCGCACCCTGGCGATCGAGCTTTCGCGGCGCAGCCCGGAGGCGATCTGCGTCGGTCTGCATCCGGGCACGGTGGCGACCTGGCTCAGCGCGCCGTTTGCCCGCTCGGTGCCGCCGGGCAAGCTGTTCACGCCGCAACTGGCGGCGGCGCAACTGCTTGCCGTGATCGACAGCCTGACCGTCGAGCAGAGCGGCAGCGTGCTGGCCTGGGATGGCGGCGTCGTGCCGCCTTGAGA
>CAXTSD010000275.1:923-3974 GCA_964246775.1 uncultured Acetobacteraceae bacterium
CGGCGCGCCGCTCAGGTTTTCGGCTTGATCCACCCGCGCACCGGCTTTGGCTCGCGCCCCGGCTTTGGCTCGCGCATCGTCTTCTGCCCCGGCGGGCGGCCGCGTTTCGCCGGTCCGGCCGAAGCCGCGCGACCAGCGGCCGGGCGACCAGCGGCCGTCCGACCAGCGGCCGGAGTATTCGCCTCGGCGGACGGGCTCGGCGCCTGGCGCGCCAGCGTCAAGGCCTGCAGCTCGGCGTCGCGCTGGGCCAGCATCGCGCGGGCCTCGTCGAGCGCCGACTTCGCCTCCTCGAGGGTAAGCTCAGTGTGCCGCAACTGCGTCTGCAGGTGCTCGATCTTGCCTTGCGCCTGGCGCAGCGCCCGGTCGTCGACACCGGGGCGCGGCGTCGGCTCGGCGGCCGGCTCGCCCACCGGGTCGAACCCGGCCGATCGCCCCGTTTGGCCGCTGCTTTGGCCGGCCCCGCTTCTCGCGCCACGGCCGAGCGGCAGGTGCACCACCGGCACGTCGGCGGACGCGGCGAAACGGTTGCGTCGCGGTCCGGCGCCATGCTGGCCGGCGCCATGCGGGCCGCCGCCAAGCGGCCGCGCCGATTGCTGAGCCTGCTCGGGCGAGGCCGGGCCGCCAGGCGGGCGGCCGAACGCCGATGCCGGCCCTCGAGTGGCGCCGCCGGGCGGCGGGACGGCGCGGGAGGCGCGGGCGCCGTTGACGCCAAGGTCGTTGAGGGCGCGGCGCATGCGGTCCTCGTCCGAGTCGGTGTCGGCTTGCGACTGTACAGGGTCGCGGCTCTTATCGGGGATGGGCAAAGCTGGAGAATCCCGTCGATTGTGGAGGCAGGCAGCTGTGGAGGCAGGCAGCGATCGGAGCTGGCCCCGTTCTAGGGCCCGGTAGCAACCCGCTGGTCAGCGCTTACGGGCGGTAAAGCAAACCGGCGCTTGATGCCGCACATAATCGCCGATAGTTGACTTGCAACACGCGAGTTAATTGCTCGTTCCGCTCTATGGTGCAATATACGTGCGTTGCATCAACTCATCAAGGCGTATGGATTATCATGGCTGAAGATCACGACAGGACCTCGACCGAGACTGCAGGGTCCGCCCTCGCCTTCACGGCGCAAATCGTTTCGGCCCACGTGGCAAACAACGCCGTGCAGACGAGCGCCCTGCCGGAGCTGATCCAGCAGGTCTACACGGCGCTGACCTCGCTCGGCGGCACAACAGTGGCGGCGGAAAAGCCGCAACCCGCAGTCCCGGTGAAGAAATCGGTATTCCCCGACTACATCATCTGTCTGGAGGACGGCAAGAAGCTGAAGATGCTGAAGCGTCACTTGATGACGTCTTACGGCATGTCCGCGGAGGACTACAGGCAGCGCTGGAACCTGCCATCCGACTACCCGATGGTCGCGCCCAGCTACGCCCAGCACCGATCGAGCCTCGCCAAATCCATCGGGCTCGGCCGCAAGCCGGCAGGGCGCGACGCCGAACCGCAGGCCCCCGCACCGACCAAGCCCGCCAAGCGCGGCCGCAAGCCGGCGCAGGACGCGGCGGAGTGACCTCGGCCTGACGCCACTGGCCAACGACCCCCGGCCGAGCGCGAGACTCGGCCGGGCGCCGGCCAGGAAGAACGCAGGCCAGGGTCAGGACAGGCGGGCGATCAAAGCAGCCCGGCGCCGATGTTGACCGACAAGGCGAGGATCACGGTGTTGAACAGAAAGCCAAGCAGTCCGTGCAGCGTCGCCAGCCGGCGCAGCTTGCGGCTGCTGATCTGCACGTCCGAAACCTGGAACGTCATGCCGAGCACCAGGGCGAAGTAGAAGAAGTCCCAGTAGTCGGGCGACGGCCCGCCTGAGGTCTCGCCCGGCCGGCCGGGCGGAAAATCCAACCCGGCCTGCGGCTGCCCGGTCGCGTCCCGCGCGTAATACTCGTGCGCATAGCGCAGCGCGCACCGCGTGTGGGTAACCAGCCAGGATGCGAACAACGTCGCGCAAACCAGCCCGATCAACAGGTCGCGCAGCTGCGGCGGCGCCGACTTGCTGGCCGAGAACTCGCCAAGGATGACCGCGAAGCTCGCAACCGTGGCGCCGACTACCAGAAAGAAGATGCTCCACTCGCCCTCCTGCTGCGCCGCCGCGTCCTCCGCCATCGTGCTGGCGCGCTCGACGGTGAACATCGCCGCACACAGCGCCAGCAGCAGCACGCAGGCGACGTCCCAGGCGACGATGCCGCGCGTCAGCGTCGTCCAGCCACGCGGCAGCAGCGCGAACGCGATGAGGCCGCACGCCATGCTGCACAGCACGCGGCCATGGCCGCGAGCAATCCGAAGCGGCAACGAACCGGCCGGGGTGGGGTGAGCCGAGCGCATCACCCCAACAGCAGACATCGGCCGGAAAACGCAAGAGCCGTCGATGTGTTAACGCCAGGCAATGAACCGGCGCGACCGCGCCCGCCCGCAGGAGGCCGCAATGCCGAAAGTCCTCGTCCTGTATTACTCCACCTACGGCCATATCGAAACGATGGCGAACGCCGTCGCCGAGGGCGCCCGCAGCGCCGGCGCCAGCGTCGACATCAGGCGCGTGCAGGAGACGGCGCCGCCGGAGGTCGCGCAAAACCAGCACTTCAAGCTCGACCAGGCGGCGCCGCTCGCCGCCGTCGACGACCTGCCGAGCTACGACGCCATCATCCTAGGCACGCCAACCCGCTACGGCCGCATCGCCTCGCAAATGGCAAGCTTCCTCGATCAGACCGGCGGGCTGTGGGCCACCGGCGCGCTCAACGGCAAGGTCGGTGCCGCCTTCACCTCCACCGCCTCGCAACACGGCGGCCAGGAAACCACGCTGATGTCGATCATCACCAACCTGATGCACCTCGGGCTGATCGTCGTCGGGCTGCCCTACTCGTTCCAGGGCCAGCTGAAACTCGACGAAGTCACCGGCGGCTCACCCTACGGCGCAACCACCATCGCCGCCGGCGACGGCTCGCGCCAGCCAACCCCCAATGAACTGGCCGGCGCGCGGTTCCAGGGCAAGATCGTGGCCGAGACGGCGGCTAAGTTGTT
>CAXTSD010000276.1:0-3964 GCA_964246775.1 uncultured Acetobacteraceae bacterium
GCCGCTCGCCCACACCGTCGGCGCCGCCTGTCCGGCGACCTCCGGCCTGGCGCACCAGCACAGCGTCGCGACCACGCCGGCGCGGCGCGGCCCGACCCGCTCGAGCCAGCCGCCCCAGATGGCGGCGGCGCCGCCGAGGCAGACGATGCCAAGCTCGAAGCCGACGACGAGGTCGGCGACCGTCCAGTCGCAATTGGTCGTCGTAAGCCGCTGCGCCAGGCCGGAGGTCGCCGGACAGGCGGCGCCGACGGTGTGGGCGAGCGGCAGCCAGAACACCGACATGCCGTAGATCATGCCGATGCACAGGTGCATCGCGAGCGCCGCCGGCGGCACCAGCCAGCGATTGAACCCGGGACGCGCGACGATCCTCGCGCGATCGAATACGCCAGGTGCTGCGGCGCGCGCCTCGATGACGGCGCGTTGATTGATCTTGGACACGGGTCCCGTTCTCTTTTTTTGCTTGCGTGGACCGTACGTGAAGCCCGCTGCGCGGTCAAAAGCCGCGTCCGCCTCACCAGAGCTTGACCTCTATCGGCCGGCGGCGGCACACGCGACCGGACCATGACCGTCGCCTACGTCGTCCTCACCGGCCAATCGAACGCGAACTTCCTGCATGGCGCGGTCGGGCAGGCGGTGGCGCGGGCGGAGCAACTGCTCGGCCTCGACGGCAGCACCGACGCGCTCGCCCTCGTCGCCGCAGATGGCGACGGGACGGCGGCCCCGGCGACGATGCTGTCCGGCACGCCGCTGCTGCCGCTCACCTACAACCCGGGTCACGCGCTGCCCTGGCTCGATGCGTCGCCAGGCTCGCCGAGCGGGTTCGCGCCCGGCCGCTCGGGCTACGAGACGCGGCTCGCCCGCTACCTCGCCCAGCACATCCCGCAAGGCAGCCCGACGATCGTCATCAACCTGCACAATGAGAGCAACGCGACCGACCTTGCCGGCACGACGACGCGGCAGTGGCAGAACGGGTTGCGCCAGCAGGAGGCCGACATCACGGCGGCGCTGCGCCTGCCGCCAAACGCGGCGCCGATGGGCCTGCTCTGGGTGCCTTACGATTACGGCAATGGCCGCGGCGTCGATGACGGGGTCGGCGGGCGCGGCAGCTTCGCCGATACGTCGCAGCGCCTGCACGCGGCGCAGTACAGCCTCACGCAATCCCGGCCGGGCACGTATTTCACCGCCGCCGAGGCGGGCGACATGGACATGAGCCGCGATTTCGGCGGCCAGACCGGCAACGGCAACGGCCACTTCTCGGATCGCGACGCGTCGCGGCTGATCGATCGCCTGGCGCAGAGCCTGGCGCGGCGCGCCGCCGGGATCTTCGGCAGGCGCCTCGCGCTCGACGCCGCCGGCCCGCAAATCGTCGCCGCCGCGTCCGTCGCCGGCGCGCCGCGCCAGGTGCTGCTGAGCCTGCGCATCACAGCCGGCACCAGGCTGCAGCCGCTCGGCACGCTCGCCGCCGCCGGCGCCGGGTTCAACCTCGAGCCGCGCGGCGGCGCTGGCGGCAGGACCGCCGGCAACAACAACCAGGGCAACATCCGGGCGGTCGCCGCGGCCTGCGCGGGTGTGAGGCTGCTGGTGACGTTCGCCCGGCCAGTGCCTGAGGGTGCGAGGTTCTACTACGGCAGCTATGGCGACGGCAGGATCGACGCGAGCCCTGACGGGCCGGGCGAGGGTGCCGCCGTCTACGGCCGGACCGCCGGCGGCATCAGCCTGCCGCTGTGGTCGGACCCGAACGGCCTGCCGGTCAGCGCGCCGGAACGCTGAGCCGCTCGCGCGGCCGGCGCGCCAGTATCGGCCGCTCGACATAGCGCCACGACGCTGAGGCGATCCCGAACACCGCCGCGAGCGTCGCGATTGCGGTCGCCAGCGGCGACAGGCCGAAGCGGGGCAGATAGAAGCCGCCGATCTCGAGCGCCGAGAGGTGCGTGAGATAGAGGCAGTACGACCAGCCACTGAGCCGGCGGATCACCCGCTCGAGCGGCGCCGGCAGGGTGCGGAGCCTGAGGCTCGCCGGCAAACACAGGGCGAAGCCGATCGACAGGATGTCGTAGTCGAAGCTGCGGCGCAGGCGCTGGCCGAGTGCCGGCATCAGGCCGAGCCCGCCGTTCCAGACGAACAGCACGAGTGCCAGACCCGCCGCGAGGCAGGCGAGGCAGGCGGCTCGCTGTGGCCGCAGGCGGGCGAGCAGCCAGGCGGCGAGCACGCCGATGCCGATCGCGTCGAACCACAGCGGCACGATGTGGTCGTCGCTCGCCTGCCACGCGGCATTGCCGAGCACGATTGCGCGCAGCAGCGGCGGCGTCGCCAGGAACACCAGCAGGCTCGCCGCCAGCGCGCGGTCGAGCGGGATGCGGCGCGCCAGCGCGAGCAGCAGCGCCGAGAACACGAGGTAGAACCACTCCTCGACGGCGAGCGACCAGGAGACCGCGAACCAGCCGTCCGGCATCGGCCAGAACAGGTTCTGGGTCAGCGTGCCATAGGTCAGCAGATGACTGAGGCGCAGGCCGTTATGCGGCACCCAGAACATCGGCGGCCAGACCGCGATCAGCACCGCCAGCACCAGCCAGTAGAGCGGCAGGGTGCGCATCCAGCGACGCACCATGAACACCCGCCAGGCGGGCAGGCCGCCGCCGGCGCCGGCGAGCCGGATCAGTATGCGGCCGATCAGGAAGCCGCTCAGCACGAAGAACAGCTGCACGCCCATGAAGCCGCCGAGCGCCACCCACCAGATCAGCCGGCCCTTCGACCAGGCGGTCTCCATCAGGTGGGTGTGGCAGGCGAGCACGAGCAGGATCGCGATCGCGCGCAGCAGGTCGAGCCCGAGCGAGCGTTCCGTCGCCTGGTCAAGCGGGCGGGCCCCCGGCGGGCTGGCATCAGGCGGGCGGGCGTCTGGGATCAACATGCGCCTCGCTAGCCGATGGCGCGGAAACCCGCCAGGATCGCGGGTGCGGCCAGGATGGCGGGGGCGAGGGTGTCGGCGGCTTCGTACAGATGGCCGAAGTATCGGCCCTCGCTGCGCCTGCTGGCGCTGCTCGCCTGGCCGCTCATGCTGCACGCCCCGGCGCTGTGCGGCTGGCTCGACACCGATCCGCTCTACGTCGTCTCCGGGCTCACGACCAGGAGCTGGGCCGCCAACGGCCTGCTGCCCGGAAGTGCCTTCGTCGACGGCAATGCCGGGGTGACGACCGAGGCGCTCGGCGGGCTGTCGGCGGCGGACTGGCTCGCCGGCCGCCTGCCGTGGTGGAACCCGTATTCCGGCCTCGGCATGCCGCTCGCCGGCGAGATGCAGACCTCGTCGTTCTTCCTGCCGTTCGTGCTGCTGCTGGCGCTGCCGCACGGCGTGCTGTGGCTGAAGATCGCGATGCAGGCGCTGGCCGGGCTCGCCACCGCCGCACTGCTCGGCGAGCTTGGTTTTGCTCGCGGCCTCACGCTCGCCGGCGGGCTGCTGTTTCAGATGAACGGCAGCTTCGCCTGGTTCGCCCACGCGCCGATCCTGCCGATCGCGTTTCTGCCGCTGCTGCTGTTCGGCATCGAGCGTGCCAGGCGTGGCCGCGACGGCATCGCCTGGATCGGCGCCGCCATCGGCTGGTCGCTGCTCGCCGGCTTTCCCGAGACGGCGTTCCTCGACGGGCTACTCGCCGCCGCCTGGGCGCTGCTGCGGCTCTGTCAACACGACGCGCCGGCGCGCTTGCTGCTGCGTCTTGCCGCCGGGCTCGCGATTGGTGTGCTGCTCGCCGCCCCGGCGCTGCTCGCCTTTCTCGACACGCTGACGCTGAGCTTCCTCGGCAGTCATGACGGGCTGACGCAGACCCGGCTCGAGCCGGCGAGCTTCGCGCTGCTGCTGCTGCCGGAGCTGTTCGGGCCACCGCTGTTCGGTTTCGGCACCGCGGCCGGCGTCGATGTGTGGTATTCAGTCGGCGGCTATGCCGGGGCCGGGCTCGCGCTCGCCGGGCTGCTC
>CAXTSD010000277.1:0-3958 GCA_964246775.1 uncultured Acetobacteraceae bacterium
TGCGCCATCAGCGCGCGGCCGAGGCCGCCGCCGTGCCAGCGCTGCAGCGTGTAGATGCGTCGCAGCTCCCAGTCATCGGCGCGCGGCCCGACGCTGGCGATCTCCTCGCTCGGCGGGGTCAGCAAGGCGAAGCCGACCGGCGCCCCGGTTTGCGAGCAGCCGACGAACAGCGTCGCCGCCGGCGCGCCGAGCCAGGCGGCGTAGGTTTCCGGCCGGTGCTGCGCCGCGCCGAACGCGACCAGGTCCGCGCCGTCGATCAGCGTCGCGTAAGTCTCGAGGAAGGTTGCCGCGCCTAGCAGCGCCAAGCCCGGCGCGTCCGCGGCGACGGCGCGGCGCACTGTCCAGTCAGGGGTCATCCGGCCTCGACGCGCACGACGCCAGGCAGCCGCTTCAGCGCCTCGGCGAGCCGCGGCGAGGTGCGCCAGCGCCCGGGCAACGCGATCTCGACATCCTCGCGGCGATCGGGGCCCGGATCAAGCATCGGCACCAGCACCACGCTGCCGCGGCCGCCGCTTTCGGGCGCGAGCAGGGCGCGGATGTGCGGCACCGCCCCGGTCTCGCGCAGCCAGATGCGTATCTGGCCGCCGGCCTCGCCTGCTGCGCGCTCAAGGCCGGCCACGTCGCTCGCCGTCACCCGCAGCGCGTCGCCCTCGAGCCGCAGATCGACCGTCACCAGCACCGCCGTGCCGGGCTGCAGCAGCTCGCGCACCCGGCCGAGCACCTCGCTGAACAGCGTCACCTCGAAGCCGCCCGAGGCGTCCGACAGCGACACCCAGGCCATCCGGCTGCCGGTGCGCGTGGTGCGCTCCTTGATCGACACCACGCAGCCGGCGACTTTTTCCCGCGACCGCCCGGCCCTCGCGGCCGCCTCAAGCCTGCCGGACGGCAGCGCGCCGATCCGGCGCAGGAACGCCGCGTAGCCGTCGAGCGGGTGCGCGGTGAGGTGGAAGCCGACCGCCTCCGCCTCGTAGGTCAGCCGCTCCATCGCCGGCCAGTCGGTGATGTGCGGCAGAGGCAGCGTGTCCGGGCCGCCGCCGGCGAACAGGCCGATCTGTCCGCACTCGGTCTCCTCCGCCCGCGCCTGCGCCCGCCGCAGCACGTGCTCCGCCGCGGCGAACAAGGCCGCCCGGTTCGGCTCCAGGCTGTCGAAGGCGCCGGCGCGCACCAGGTTCTCCACCTGCATCTTGTTGAGCTGACGCGGATCGACGCGCGCGGCGAACGCGGCGACGCTCTCGAACGGCCGCGCCCCGCGCGCGTCGACGACGGCCTGCATCGCGCCGGCGCCGACCTTCTTGATCGCCGCCAGGGCGTAGCGGATGGCGCTGCCGTTGTCGGGTTGGCGCTCGACGGTGAAATCCGCCGCCGAGCGGTTGATGTCCGGCGCCAGCACGCGCACGCCCATGCGCTCCGCCTCGGCGCGCAACGCCGCGAGCTTGTCGGTGTTGCCGATCGCGAGCGACAGGCAGGCGGCGAGAAAGGCGACCGGGTGGTTCGCCTTCAGCCACGCCGTCTGATAGCTGACCAGCGCGTAGGCCGCGGCGTGCGACTTGTTGAAGCCGTAATCGGCGAACTTCGCCATCAGGTCGAACACCTCGACGGCCTTTTCGCGGGCGATGCCGCGCGCGGTGGCGCCCCGTACGAACACCGATTTCTGCTGGTCCATCTCGGCGCGTATCTTCTTGCCCATCGCGCGGCGCAGCAGGTCGGCGCTACCCAGGCTGTAGCCGCCCATGGTCTGGGCGATCTGCATCACCTGCTCCTGATACACCATGATGCCATAGGTTTCCTCGAGTATGCCGCGCAGCTCGGGATGCGGCGCGGCCCATGCCTCGCCGTGCTTGCGCTGGCAATATGAGGGGATGTTCGCCATCGGTCCCGGGCGATACAGCGCCACCGCCGCGATCAGGTCCTCGAAGCGGTCGGGGCGCATCTGGCGCAGCACGTCGCGCATGCCGGCGGACTCGAACTGGAACACGCCGCCGGCGTCGCCGCGCGCCAGCATCTCGTAGGTTCTCGCGTCGTCGAGCGGGATCGACGCGAGGTCGAGTGCGACGCCCTGCTCGGCCAGCAGCGCCGTCGCGCGCTGCAGTATGGTGAGCGTGGTCAGCCCGAGGAAATCGAACTTCACGAGTCCCGCCTGCTCGATCCATTTCATGTTGTATTGCGTGACCAGCGTGTCGGCCTTCACGTCGCGGTACATCGGCACGAGTTCGGTGAGCGTGCGGTCGCCGATCACGACACCGGCCGCATGCGTGCTGGCGTGGCGGTATAGGCCCTCGAGCTGCAGCGCCACCTCGAGCAGCCGGCGGATTGCCTCGTCGCCCGAGCGCATCTCGGCAAGACGCGGCTCGCCGTCGATCGCCTGCTGCAGCGTCACCGGTTTCGCCGGATTGTTCGGTATCAGCTCGGCGACCCGGTTGACCTGGCCGAACGGCATGCCGAGCACCCGCCCGACGTCACGAACCGCTGCGCGCGCCTGCAACTTTCCGAACGTGATGATCTGCGCCACGCGATCGGCGCCGTATTCGGCGCGCACGTAGGCGATCACCTCGTCGCGCCGCTCCTGGCAGAAATCGATGTCGAAATCCGGCATCGACACCCGCTCGGGATTGAGGAAGCGCTCGAACAGCAGATCAAACCGCAACGGGTCAAGGTCGGTGATGGTGAGCGCCCAGGCGGCGAGTGATCCGGCGCCTGAGCCGCGGCCGGGCCCGACGGCGATCCCCTGCGCCTTCGCCCACTGGATGAAATCCGCAACGATCAGGAAATAGCCGGCAAAGCCCATCGAGGCGATGACGCCGAGCTCGAATTCGAGCCGCTCGCGATACGGCGCCGCCCGCGCCGCGTCCGCCGCCATCGCGGCGAGCCGGCGCCCCAAACCCTCGCGCGCCATCGCCCGCAGCGTCTCGTCCTCGCTGGCGCCGGGGCGCACCTTGCTGCACGCCGGCAGCAGCGGCTTGCGCGTCTCCGCCATCACCGCGCAACGCCGCGCGACCGCCAGCGTGTTGTCGCACGCCTCGGCAAGATCGCTGAACAGGGCACGCATCTCGGACGCCGGCTTGAACCAGTGCTCCGCCGTCACCCGGCGCCGCTCCGGCTCGGACAGCACCCACCCTTCGGCGATGCACAGCAGCGCGTCGTGCGCCTCATGCATCGCGGCGGTCGCGAAAAAGCACTCGTTGGTGGCGACGAGCGGCATGCCGAAGCGATCGGCGAGGGTGATCAGCCCCGGCTCGACCGCCCGCTCCACCGCCAGGCCGTGCCGGTGCAGCTCCATCATCGCCCGGTCGCCGAACGCCTCGACAAAACGCGCCAGCAACGCCTCCGCCTCGCTTGCCTGACCCTCGGCCAGCAACCGCGCCACCGGCCCGCGCGTGCCGCCGGTCAGGAGTAATAATCCCGCCGCATGCTCAAGCAGCACGTCGAGCGGCAAAGCGGGGTCGGCCGGATCGCCGTCGATGAAGCCGCGCGACGACAGGCGCTGCAAATTGTCGAGGCCGGCGCGGTCCTGCGCCAGCAGCACCACCGGATCATGCGCGGGCCGTGGCGTCCAGGATGGCGGCCCGCGCAGGATCGACACCTGGCAGCCGATGATCGGCTGCACGCCCTTGCCGACGCAGTATTGCGAAAACTCGAGCGCGCCGAACAGATTGCCGGTATCGGTGATCGCAACCGCCGGCATTTTCGCCTCACGCGCCAGGCTGGCGAGCGCGTCCGGCCTGATGGCGCCTTCGCTCAGAGAGTAAGCGGAGTGGTTTCTCAGGTGGACGAAGGAGTCGGACATACGGGGAAGGTAGGCAGTCAGGCAAGTGAAAGGAAGGCCAGGGCTCTGCCCTGGACCGGGCACCCATCGCACACGTGCGATGGGACCCGACGCTGGGGGCAGGCGCCCCCAGACCCGCATAAATGGATTTTAAAGGCTCCGCCTTTAACGGGTCGAGGGCAGAGCCCTCGCCTT
>CAXTSD010000278.1:0-3934 GCA_964246775.1 uncultured Acetobacteraceae bacterium
GCACCTGCATTTCAACCATCGCGAGGCCGGCGTCGGCCCGGTCGGCTGGATGGTCGAGGCGCGCAGCCTGCGCATGGCGCTCAACGCCAGCCTGGACGCCAGCCCGCTTATAAAAGTGTTCGCGCCGAGCCTTGCTTCGGTCGAGCGTCGCGCCGATGGCGTGCTGGTCCGCCTCGCCGGCGGTCGCCGCCTCCATGCCCGCCTCGCCGTCGCCGCCGAGGGCCGCGACAGCAAGCTGCGCGCCGAGGCCGGCATCGCCGTCACCCGCACCCCCTACGGCCAGACCGGCCTCGTCGCGGCGATCGCGCATGAGCGGCCGCATCATGAGACGGCGCTCGAGCACTTCCTGCCCGGCGGCCCGTTCGCCCAGCTGCCGATGGCGGGATCGGCCGGCGAGCCGAACCTGTCCGCCATCGTCTGGACCGAGCGCACGCCGCTCGCCCGCCGACTTCTCGAGCTCGACGACCGCAGCTTCGCCCGCGAGATCAGCCGCCGCCTCGGCGGCCATCTCGGCGCCATACGCCCGGTCGGCCGCCGCTTCAGCTATCCGCTCGGCGCGCTGTTCGCCCAACGCTACGTCGCGACCCGCCTCGCCTTGATCGGCGACGCCGCGCACGCCATCCACCCGATCGCCGGCCAGGGCCGCAATCTCGGCTGCCGCGCCGTCGCGGCCCGGGCGAGCCTGGTCGCCGAAGCCGTGCGGGCCGGCGAGGACCCGGGCGGCGACGCGCTGCTCGCCCGCTACCAGGCGCGACGCAGGCCGGACAATATGGCGATGCTTGTCGCAACCGACGCGCTTGATCGGCTGTTCAGCAGCGACAACGTGCTGCTGCGCGCCGCCCGCGACGTCGGCATCGGCGGCGTGCACCGCGCCGGCGGGCTGAAGCGGCGGTTCATGCGCGCCGCGATGGGCGGCGGCGATTTGTCAGCCGGCGCCGCGGGCGGCGACGTAACAGGAGCGAGCGATGAGTGAGACGGCCTTCTGCGCGGGCGCCCCTGTCGAGGTCGCGGACGATTTCTGGGCCGCGATCCGCGAGGCCGGCATCGCCGCCGTCGAGCGCGACCGCGTGATGGCCGAGCCGGTCTGCGACGCCGTGCTACGCCACGCCGATCTCGCCGCCGGCCTGTCGCAGCTGCTGTCGCGCAAGCTTGCCGACTGCTCGATCTCGGCCGCCGGGCTCGCTCAGATTTTCGCAGAGGCGATGCGGGACGATCCGGCGATCGGCCAAGCCGCCGCCGCGGACCTGGTCGCCGTCCGCGACCGCGACGCCGCCTGTCCGGACCTGCTGACGCCGTTCCTCTATTTCAAGGGTTTTCACGCCCTGCAGACCTATCGGTTCGCCCACCACGCCTGGCGGCAGGGGCGCCTGCACCTCGCTCTGCACCTGCAAGGCCGCTCGTCCGAGGTGTTCGCCGTCGACATCCACCCCGCCGCGACGCTGGGTCACGGCATATTGCTGGATCACGGCACCGGCATCGTCATCGGCGAGACCGCGGTCGTCGAGGACGACGTCTCGATCCTGCAGGGCGTGACTTTGGGCGGCACCGGCAAGACGGTCGGCGACCGCCATCCGAAGGTGCGGCGCGGCGTGCTGATCGGCGCCGGCGCCAAGGTGCTGGGCGCAATCGAGCTAGGCCAGGGTGCAAAGGTCGGCGCCGGCAGCGTGGTGCTGGAGACGGTGCACTCGTTCACCACCGTAGTCGGCAACCCGGCGAGGTTGGTAGGCACCAGGCACACCACAATGCCGGCCCTAACCATGGACCAGATGCTACCCCCCCTGGACTACGTAATCTAAAAACCGGGATCCAAGGGCCGCCGGCCCTTGGTGGGTCCAGGGCAAAGCCCTGGCCTTCCTGACGTCCCTTCCGTATCGTCAGATTGAATGGACCTGCTGCAAAAACTAGAGATCCTGGCCGACGCCGCCAAATACGATGCGTCCTGCGCCTCGAGCGGCACCGAGCAGCGCAGCTCCAAGGGCAAGACCGACGGCATCGGCAGCACCGAGGGCATGGGCATTTGCCACGCCTACGCGCCGGACGGCCGCTGCATTTCGCTGCTAAAGATATTGCTGACCAATTCCTGCATCTACGAGTGCGTCTACTGCATCAACCGCCGCAGCTCGAACGTCCGCCGCGCCCGCTTTACCGTCGACGAGGTGGTGCGCCTGACCTTGGGCTTCTACCGGCGCAACTGCATCGAGGGTCTGTTCCTGAGTTCCGGCATCATACGCGATCCGGACTACACGATGGAGCAGGTCGTCGCCGTCGCCCGCACCCTGCGCGAGACGCACGGTTTTCGCGGCTACATTCACCTGAAAACCATACCCGACGCCGATCCGGCGCTGCTGGCTGAGGCTGGGCTGTATGCGGACCGCCTCTCCATCAACGTCGAGCTGCCGACCGAGGCGAGCCTCGGCGCCTTGGCGCCCGAAAAGGACCTGCCCGGCATACGCCGCAGCATGGCGCGCATGCGTCTCAGCATCGACGAAAGCCGCGGCGAGCAGCGCGGTCACAGCCGGGCCGCCAAGCCGCCGCGTTTCGCACCGGCCGGGCAGAGCACGCAGGTGATCATCGGCGCCGACGACAGCTCGGACCGGTCGATCCTGGCGATGAGCACCAACCTCTACGGCAGCTACGGGCTGCGGCGGGTTTACTACTCAGCCTTCAGCCCGATCCCGGACGCCTCGGCGGCGCTGCCACCGCGGGCCGCGCCGCTGCTGCGCGAGCATCGGTTGTATCAGGCGGACTGGCTGATGCGGTTCTACGGCTTTGCCGCCTCCGAGCTGTCGACCGACCAGGCAGGCAACATGCCGCTCGAGATCGACCCGAAGCTCGCCTGGGCGCTGGGGAACCGCGCCCTGTTCCCGGTCGACATCAACGTGGCGGCGCGCGAGTTGCTGCTGCGCGTGCCCGGCCTCGGGGTGAAGACGGTGGATCGATTGCTGCTCGCCCGCCGCCATCGCCGCCTTCGCATGGCCGATCTCGCCCGGCTGCGCCTGCCGCTCGGCAAGCTCGCGCCGTTCATCGTCGCCGCCGACCATCAGCCGCGCGGCGTGCTGGACAGCGCCGGCTTGCCCGCCAGCATGGCGGCCCGGCTGGCCCCGAAGCCGGCGCAGCTCGCATTGCTGTGAGCCGCTCGGTCGTCCTCGCCCACGAGGTCGATTTTGCCGGCTGGCGCAACGCCGCCCGCCGCCTCGCGCTCGACGGCGTCGCGCCCGACGACGTGGTCTGGTCGGTCGGCGCCGTCGACGACCTGTTCGCCGAAGCGGCGGTCGAGCCGGCTGGGCCCGCCGCCGCCGCCGGTGCCTTCACCGTGCCGCGCACCCTGGTGAGCCTCGCCGAGACGGTGATCCAGGCGCGCGAGCCCGAGCGTTTCGCATTGCTCTACCGCCTGCTCTGGCGCGCCCACCAGGGCGAGAAGTCGCTGCTCGAGGACGTCGCCGACCCGCTGGTGCAGCGCGTCCAGCGCCTCGCCCAGTCGGTGCGCCGCGACACCCACAAGATGCGCGCCTTCGTCCGGTTTCGCGAGGTTGTGGAGCCGGACGGCCGGCGCCATGTCGCCTGGTTCGAGCCGGACCACTACATCGTCGAAGCCAACGCGCCGTTCTTCGTCCGCCGCTTCGCCACCATGATCTGGTCGATCCTGACGCCCTATCGCAGCGTGCACTGGACCGGGCGCGAGCTGCGCTTTGACGCCGGCGCCGCACGCGCCGACATTCCCGACGACGACGCGCTGGAAGCCTATTGGCGCGCCTATTTCGGCGCCATCTTCAATCCCGCCCGGCTCAAGATCGGCGCGATGAAGAGCGAGATGCCGCAGAAATACTGGCGCAACCTGCCGGAAGCCGCCCTCATTCCGGAACTCATCCGCAACGCCGGCGCTCGCACCGAACAGATGGTGGAGACGCCCGTGATCTCGCCGCCGCCCCCCGCC
>CAXTSD010000279.1:0-3885 GCA_964246775.1 uncultured Acetobacteraceae bacterium
GCCCGGCGCCGGGCTCGGCGGGCGCAGCGCGTTGACCCGCAGCGCCATCGCCAGAACCTCGCCCGGCATCGCCAGCGTGTAGCCGGCGACCCAGTCGATGAAGCGGCGCAGCGAGGCAGGCAGCGGCTCGGCGGCGACGCGCGCGGTCACCGGCCGCAGCCGGTTGTCGCCGACCTCCGGCAAGGCGGCGGCGCCCGGCGCGTCCCATACCACCCCCACCTCCTCGCGTCGGTTCAGCGGCGCGAGGACGAGGTCGCCTGGCGCCAGATCCATGCCGTCCGGCACCGCATAATCGAACGGGCCGGCAAACGGATACGGCAGCAGCACCGGGACGCGGCGGCGGCGGCACGCTTCGTCACTTGCAGTGACCGGCACTGAGGCGTGTATCCTGCGCGGAGACTCTTTGCGCCTGGCGTCAGCGGTCACGGCGCACGTTTCGATCTCCGGCCGATCCTCGGCAAACTCCCGACCCTCGGCAATCCATGGTGCGCATCGTTCATATGACAGGGCAGAACATCAGGCCGCACTCTCAGCCGGGCAAGCCCGGGCGCTCCGGCGGAACGGAGCATGCCCGTGCGCGATGACGACAGACCCTTGCCGGACGATGCGCTGGCCGCCGTGCTGCGCGACAATCCGGGTTTCCTGGCCGAGCGGCCGGAGCTGTATCGCGGGCCGGCGCGGCGCGGGCGGCCGAGCTGCGGGGCGAGGCGGTCCTGGCCGCCGGACGCGCCGCCGCCGGCCTCGCCGAGCGGGCGCAGGCGGCGGTGCTGGCGCTGATCGCGGCCGCCGATCCGCTTGATTGTGTGGCGTGCGTCCTGCCGTCGCTGCTCGCGGTGGACGCCGCGTCGCTCTGCGTCGAGACTCGCGGGGCGGACGCCGGCCCGAAGGGCTGCGTCGTCGCCGGGTTGCGTCACCGGGCGGACACGCGAACCCTGCCGCCCGGCGCCGTCGCGATGCTGCTTGGCGGGCGCGACGTCGTGCTGCGCGAACAGCCGGCCGATGCCGGGCTGCTGCATGCCGAGGCGGCGATGCTGGCAACCCGCGACGCGCTGGTCCGGGTACCGCTCGGCCAGGCCCAGGCGTTGCGACAGGTGCCGGGGGTGCTGCTCGCTCTGGTCAGCCGCAACGCCGAGGCGCTGCAGCCAGGGGCGGGCGTCGGCAGCCTCGCCTTTCTTGGCCGCGCCCTCGGCCTGGTGCTCGAGCGCAGGTTCGCCGAGCGCGCCGCATGACCGCGGCGGCGGCGCTGCGCGACTTCCTCGACTGGCTCGCCCGCGAGCGCCGCGCCTCGCCGCTCACCGTAAGCGCCTACGCGCACGATTTGCGCAGCTTTGTCGACTTTCAGACCATCCATCTCGGACGCGAGCTGATGCTGGCGGATCTCGCAACGCTCGGGCAGAGCGAACTGCGCGCCTTCTTCGCTTACGAGGCCGCCGCCGGCTGCTGCAACGCCACCCGCTCGCGTCACCTCTCGGCGCTGCGCAGCTTCTATCGCCACCTGGCGCGCCACCACCGGCTCACCAACCCCGCCCCTGCCCTGCTGGCGACGCCACGCGCCAAGCGGCCGATCCCGCGCGCCCTCACCGTCAGCGACGCGCGCGCCGTCGCCGGCGAGATCGGCACGATGTCGGACACTGCCCTCGTTCAGGCGCGCGACGAGGCGCTGTTCACCCTGCTCTACGGCTGCGGGCTGCGCATCGCCGAGGCGCTGGCGCTGTCCGTCGGCGACGCGGCGCGCGGCGAGGCGACGCTGCGCGTCACCGGCAAGGGCAGCAAGCAGCGCCTGGTGCCGGTGCTGCCGGCGGTGCGCGACGCGCTCGCCGCTTGGCTCAAGCTGCACCCGCGCGGCGGCGAGCCGACGGCGCCGCTGTTCGTCGGCGTGCGCGGTGAGCGGCTCAATCCCGGCGTCGCCCAGCGCACGTTGCGACACTACCGCCGCCTCAACGGATTGCCGCAACACGCGACGCCGCACGCGCTGCGGCACTCGTTCGCGACGCACCTGCTCGGCGGCGGCGCCGATCTGCGCTCGATCCAGGAACTGCTCGGGCACGCCAGCCTGTCGACGACGCAGCGCTACACCGCCGTCGATGAGGCGCAACTGCTCGCGGTCTGGCGGGCTTCGCATCCCAAGGCCTGAGGCAAGCAAGGCCAAAGACTTCATCTCTGGACTCTGATTAAAGGCAGAGCCTTTAAAATCCATTTTTATGCCAAGGTGTCGGAACTATATGTCGAACGAAGCGGAGTGTTTGTCACGCCTTCAGGAGATCTCGAAGCAGGCTCCTTTCAATCTCTGGCTTGGGCTGGATGTAGTTGCAGCCAATGTCGGTGAGGTGGAGCTTCGCCTTCCTTTTCGCACCGAGTTCGCGCAATACAGCGGCTTTTTGCACGCCGCAATCATCGCGGGCCTCATCGATACCGCGTGTGGCTTTGCGGCAGCGACCCTGTTTCCAAGCGTGATTGCGTCGCAATTCTCGGTGCGCTGCCTGCGCCCGGCGATCGCCGAGGTGTTCGTCGTGCGTGGACGCGTCCTGAAGGCGGGCCGGCAGCAGATATTCGCCACCGCCGAACTGACCGGCATGGACCAACCCGACAAGCCGTTTGCCGTCGGCGACACCATGCTCGTGCCGACGCATTGATGCGTGAGCCAAAGCGGAGGTGAACTTGTCGGATCGACGCAGCCCGTATCCACCAATCGAGCCTTTCCGCACCGGCATCCTCGATGTCGGCGACGGGCATCAGGTGTACTGGGAGTTATGCGGCAATCCGGACGGCGCGCCGGCGGTGTTGCTGCATGGCGGGCCGGGCGGCAGCTCGACGCCGGAGCAGCGGCGGCTGTTCGACCCGGCGCGCGCCTGCGTGCTGCTGTTCGACCAGCGCGGCTGCGGGCGCTCGACGCCGCACGCCTCGCTCGAGGCGAACACCACCTGGCACCTGGTCGCCGACATCGAGCGGCTGCGCGAAATGCTTGGTGTGGAGCGCTGGCTGGTGCTCGGCGGATCGTGGGGCAGCGCGCTGGCGCTGGCCTATGCCGAGACGCATCCCGAGCGGGTTACCGCGCTGATCACGCGCGGCATCTTCACCCTGCGCCGGGCCGAGTTGCTCTGGTACTATCAGGAGGGTGCGTCCTGGCTGTTTCCCGACAAGTGGGAGCGCTACCTGGCGCCGATCCCGCCGGCCGAGCGCGGCGACTTGCTGGCGGCCTATCGGCGCCGCCTGACCGGCGCGGACGAGGCCGAAAAGCTGCGTGCCGCGAAGGCCTGGAGCCTGTGGGAGGGCGAGACGCTGACGCTGCTGCCGAACCTCGCCATCGCGACGCAGCACGACGACGAGAGGTTTGCGCTCGCCTTCGCCCGCATCGAGAACCACTACTTCGTGCATGGCGGCTGGTTCGAGGACGGGCAATTGCTGCGCGATGCCGGTCGGCTGGCCGGCATTCCGGGCGTGATCGTGCAGGGGCGCTATGACGTCGCGACCCCTGCGGCAACCTCCTGGGCGCTGCACCGGGCCTGGCCGGATGCCGAGTTCGTGCTGGTCGAGGATGCGGGGCATGCGGCGAGCGAGCCGGGCATCCAGCACACGTTGCTGGAAGCGACGGACCGGTTCCTCGGATCAGGCCGCACTTGAAATCGGCGCGACGCTGGTCCACCTTGCAGCTGCAACTTACTGAAAGGAGGTGATCCAGTGTCTCATTGTTCATCGACAGCGCCGTGCGCCGTGACCTGGATTGCCGCCACGAGCATCGTGACGGCCTAAGCATCCTCGTCTGGCGGCGCCACGGCGCCTACGGACAATGCGAGGGCCCCGGCGGGGCGCCGCCGGGGCCCGTTTATTTTTCAGCAGGCCAAGTTAACCAAGCAGGGCCGGGGCAGCCCAGGCCGGGTGCTGCCC
>CAXTSD010000280.1:0-3863 GCA_964246775.1 uncultured Acetobacteraceae bacterium
CTATTGCTGCTGGTGAGCGTCAGTCACGCGGCGGTGCTGGCGCCGCTCACTCCGGTAGCCGACGCGCTGACGCTCGGCTCGGCGCTGGCAACGGACGGGCGCGGCTTCGAGTACGGCTGGGTGCGCGGCGCCGGATCGGCGGCGTTCATCGCCGGCACCCTATGCTCCGGCCAACTCGTCGGCGTGTTCGGCCTGCACGTGATCATCTGGCTGAACGCGGCGCTGCTGGCGACGGCGGCGGCGCTGGCGCTGCGCCTGCCGAACCGGGTGGCGGGGGTCGCCGATGTCGCCGGCATCGGCCGGGGCGCAGGATGGGCGCTGCTCGAGGTGCCGGTGTTCGTCCGGCTGATGGTGGTCGCCGGGCTGATCGGTGGCAGCCATGCCATGCATGACGGCTTCGAGGTGATACGCTGGCAGGGTGCGGGGCTGTCGGCGCGCCAGGCCAGCCTGCTCTGGGCGCTGTCGGTGATGGCCGAGGTCGCTGTGTTCGTGCTGTTCGGCCGGCGGCTGATCGAGCGGCTTGGGCCGGGCAGGGCGATGATGCTGGCCGCGGTGGCGGGCATCGTGCGCTGGTCCGCGGCGGCGCTGACCGCCTCGTTCTGGGCCATGGCGTTCGTCGAGCCGCTGCACGGGCTGACGTTCGGCCTGCTTCACCTCGCCTGTCTCGACACGATCAGCCGGGTGGTGCCCGCGAGCCTGGCGGCGACGGCGCAAGCCGCTTACGCGACGGTTGCAATGGGGCTGATGTCCGTCGTCATGACGCTCGCCTCGGGGCCGCTCTACGCAGCGTTCGGCGCCGGGGGGTTCTGGGTCATGGCAGGGCTATGCGGTGCCGCGCTGCCGCTTGCCTCGGCCATACGACTGCCTGACCGCTCCATCCGGACGTCAAGCGAGAGGCCACCGAGCATCGCGTGATGCCCCGTGGCCCCCGATTTCTAGTAGCGCGTCGCCGCCGCATTGATCGCGGCGGTCATCGGCAGGTATCTTCAGGCGAGCTTGAGGCTGCCGGCCGATTCCTTGCCACGCTCCATCTGCACTTCGTAGCTGACGCGCTGGCCATCATTCAGACCGCGCAAGCCGGCCGCCTGCACTGCCGTGATGTGGACGAAAACGTCCTTGCCGCCACTCTCGGGCTGGATGAAGCCGAAGCCTTTCTCGGTGTTGAACCACTTAACGGTACCGGTCGCCATTGTCTCAGTCCTCATTGATAGTCCGAGTGGTGTAGGCGAAAATCGCCGGGAACGCCACAGCCCCTGATTACATAAAATACACGCCGTTGTCGAAATCGCTGGTCAACCGGTCGGCGCCGGGTCGGGCGGCTCGGTCAGGCGGGCTCGTCTGCCGAGGTGGCGAGATGCGCGTCGGTCGCCGACACCGTCGCGTAGCCGAAAGCGAGCGCCGACATGAACGAAGCGTGCACCTGTGCGGCGGGCGTCGTCAGGCCATTGAACTCGAGGTCGTGCGAGGCGCAGGCATCGTGGATCACCGTGGTCTTGTAGCCCAGATCAGTCGCCGCCCGAGCCGCGGCATCGATGCACATGTGGCTCATCGCGCCGCACAGCACGACCTCCTTGATGCCGTCGCGGTCGAGCACCGACCTCAGATCGGTGTCGTGAAAGGCGTTGATGCCGTGCTTCAGCACCACCGGCTCGCCGGCGCGGCCCTCGATCGTCGGGTGGATCGCAGCACCCGCGGAGCCGGGAGCGAAGAACGGCGCGTCGGCGGTCGGGAACTCGTGGCGGACGAAGACGACGGCGTCACCGGCCTGCCGCGCGCCATCGATCAGGCGGGCGGCATTGGCGGCCGCGTCCTGCATACCGACCAGCGGCCAGCGTCCGCCAGGAAAATAGTCGTTCTGGATGTCGACGACGACGAGGGCGCGCTTGTTCATCGGTCGGTCTCTCCCGCTGGTCGTTCACCAGGCAGACCATACACGACTGCCGCAGCAGGGTCCGTCGGAAAGAACCGGTTGGCCGGCCGCGCAAGGCCCAGATGGTCGCGCAGCGTCGTGCCCTCGTAATCGCGCCGGAAGATCCCGCGCCGCTGCAGCTCCGGCACCACCAGGTCGACGAAGTCGTCGAGCCCGGCGGGCACGGTCGGGAACATCACGTTGAAGCCGTCCGAGGCGTTGGTCTCGAGCCACTCCTGCATCGTATCGGCGATCTCGCTCGGCGTGCCAACCATCTGCAGCCCGCCATAGCGCCCCATGCGGGTCGCCAGATCGCGCACGGTCAGGTTCTCGCGCCGGGCCAGCGCCACCAGCGCGTCGCGGGCGCTGCGGCTCGCATTGCTCTGCGGGATGTCGGGCAACGGTTCGTCAAGCGCAAAGCCGGAGGCGTCGACGCCGAGGCGCATGGAGAGATTGGGCACGCCGCTCTCGGAATGCACCAGGCCGTCGAGCAGCGCCTGCTTCTCTTCCGCCTCATCGTGCGTGCGCCCGACGGTCACGAGCGCGCCGGGCAGTATCTTGAGCGCGCCTCGCACCCGGCCGAGCGCCCGCAGGCGCTGCTGCATGTCGGCATAGAAGGCGCGCGCGTCCTCGATCGTCGACGTGCTGGCGAACACCACCTCCGCCGTCTCCGCCGCAAGCTGCCGTCCGGCGTCGGACGCGCCGGCCTGCACGATCACCGGCCAACCCTGCACCGGGCGGGCGATGTTGAGCGGGCCGCGCACGTCGAGTCGCTCGCCGTGATGGTCGAGCACGTGCATCCGCTCGGGGTCGAAAAAGATGCCGCTCGCCTGGTCGCGCAGCCACGCGTCGTCGGCGAAACTGTCCCACAACCCGGTGACCACGGCGTGGAACTCGCGCGCCCGGCGATAGCGCTCGTCGTGCCCGACCATCTCGGTCAATCCGAAGTTGAGCGCCGCATCCGGGTTCGAGGTGGTGACGACGTTCCACCCGGCGCGCCCGGCGCTGATGTGGTCAAGCGAGGCAAACCGACGCGCGACGTGGTACGGTTCGTCAAACGTGGTCGAGGCGGTGGCGACGAGGCCGATCCGCTCGGTGACCATCGCCAATGCGGAGAGCAGGGTCAGCGGCTCGAACGAGGTCGCCGTCGCGCTGCGACGCAACGCCTCGTTCGGCATGTTCAGCACGGCGAGGTGGTCGGCCATGAAGAACGCGTCGAACCGCCCGCGCTCGAGCGTGCGGATCAGCTGCACGAGGCGCGGCAGGCTGAAATTCGCGTCCGTCCAGGCGCCGGGATAGCGCCACCAGGCGGTGTGTATGCCGACCGGACGCATGAAGGCGCCGAGATGGAGCTGTTTTGTCATCATGCGGCTACCTCTAGTGGTCCGATCCTGACGCTCATTACCCGAGCGTCAGGTGAATCGGCCCACCAAATCACTAGACGTCCAAGTTCGCCACCTTGAGAGCGTTGCCGACGATGAAGTCGCGCCGAGGTTCGACGACGTCGCCCATCAGCGTCGAAAAGATCTGCCCGGCATCCTCGATATCGCCGACCTTGACCTGCAGCAGCGTGCGCACTGCCGGATCGAGCGTGGTCTTCCACAGCTGGTCAGGGTTCATCTCGCCCAACCCCTTGAAGCGCTGGATCGCGAGTCCCTTGCGGCCCTGAGCCAGGATGCGCTCGTAGGTGCTGGCCGGCCCTGACGCCTTCAACTCCGTCGTGTCGAGCCGCAGCGTCGCCGGCTCGGCGAAATGCGTCGCCAGCTTCTCGCGCTGCTCGTCAAGCGCGCGCGCCTCGGCGCTGCGCAACGAGGCGGGGTCGAAACCGTAACGTTCAGCGACGCCGCGCACGACGCGCGCGAGGGTGAGCCCGCTCGCGTCGGCCACCACCTTCCAGCCGCGCTCCGAGGGCAGCGCCACCGCGTCGAGCCGGGCGGCGCGCGCCTGCGCGCGC
>CAXTSD010000281.1:0-3515 GCA_964246775.1 uncultured Acetobacteraceae bacterium
GGACACCGCCCTCTCACGGCGGTAACAGGGGTTCGAATCCCCTACGGGACGCCAACCGAGAGCGCCAGCGCCGCCCTGGCGGCGAGCGACCGCATCCCGCAACGTGTGATTGAACGGATGGCCTGCTTGCGCCCTCGTCCGCGCTCAGTGACAACCCGCGTCATCATCGGCATGACCAGACAGCTCTCCGTCCTGCTTTGCCTGCTGATCGCCTCCGGTCCGGTTTTGGCGCGCGGGCAGCCGGTCGCGACCGCCGCGCCGATGGCGGCGCCTGTCAGTTGGGACGTGCGGCAAAGCGCGCTGTGCACTGACGCGATCGCCGCCGCCGAGCGTCGCCACGGCTTGCCGGCCGGGCTGCTCGGCACCATCGCCAAGGTGGAGAGCGGCCGGCCGATCACCGCCATGGGCGACGTGCGCGCCTGGCCATGGACGATCGATGCCGACGGCACCGGGCTGTTCCTGCAGAGCCGGGCGGCGGCCGTCGCCTGGGTGAGCCAGGCGCTCACCCGCAATGCCAGGTTCATCGATGTCGGCTGCCTGCAGGTCGACCTGCAACTGCATCCCGGCGCGTTTCGCAGCCTCGACGAGGCGTTCGACCCGGCGGCGAACGCCGACTATGCCGCGCGTTACCTGGTCAGCCTGCGCGCCGAGGCTGGCGGCGACTGGAACGTCGCCGTCGGGCTGTATCATTCCCACACGCCCGAGCTCGCCGATGCCTATCGCGATCGGGTCGCCGCCGTCGGCGCCGGCATCGTCTCCGGCAGCGGCGCCGGCGAGCCGCTCTACCGGCGCGCACTGCGCCAGGGCACGTTGCGACTGGCGTTGTCCGGCGGCGGCTCGCTGGTGATTAATTTTCGCAAGCAGCCGACCGCGCATCCGATGCGCGCGAAGTCGCGTTGCCGAATCGCCGCCCTGCTCGCCCCGCTGCTGAGCTCGCCGGCGAAGGTCAACGGCTGCCGGCCCCACCCGGCGGAGCATCTGGGCGTCGTCGCGGAGGCGCGCGGCTAGGCGTCGCGGAAGCGCGCGGCTAGGCGTCGCGGAGGCGCGCGGATAAGTTAAGGCAGACGCCCAAACCGCAACAGTTAATCGCGGCTGCATTTCAGGCTTGCCCGCCAAACTGGAAATGTATTATTAATGAGACATCGCTGGCTGTTCCGGCGTTCGTCGCGAGGAGCGCGGCCTTCCTGCTCGCGCCGCGGCGCGGGTCATCGCCGGGGATCGTCATGGCCGACATGGACGGACTGCTCATCGATCGCGTGTTCCAGCCGGTGGCCGACCGGGTCGCCGGCTGCGCCAGCTGCTTTGACCTGGCACGGCTGTCGCTCAACGCGGCGATCGCCCTCGAGGCGGCGCTGCTGGCCTATGATCTCGCCCGCCTGCCCGATCCGGCGCAGCGCACGCTGGTGGTGCTCGGCACGCTGATGGCCTTCGGCGCGGCGCAGGCGGTGCGCCTGCAGATCGCGCGCGCGGAGCGCCAGGCGCGGCCAGGGATGATGAACCTCAACCGCGTGGTGTTGCGGCCGTTCCGGCTGCTGTGGATCGGGCTCGGCCTGGTCGGGCTCACCAGCCTCGCCGTCTCCGGCGGCACCGCGGCGCTGCTCAACGCCGCGGCCAGCTTCGGCTGGCTTGGCGCCGTGTATCTGATGTGCTGCGTGCCGACGCCGCCGCCGGCACCGGCGCGCTCGTGGCAAACCAGCCTCGCGGCTTCGCTCGGCTAACTGTATCGCCGTCTCGCCTCGCTCGCGCATCCGGCCGATACTGCGTCCGCCGCAGAACGGGGGGTGCCGGGTGACACTGCTATCGACGCGCGATGCGCCGCCGGTGCTGATCCGGCGCGAGGCCGGGCGTTCGCCCTTCGTGCTGGTCTGCGACCACGCCGGACGCGCCATCCCCGAACGCCTCGGCGATCTCGGCGTCGCGGCGAGCGACTATGAGCGGCACGTCGCCTGGGACATCGGCGCGCTCGGCGTGTCCGAGTGCCTGTCCGAGGCGCTCGACGCGGTGCTGGTCGCGCAGCGCTACTCGCGGCTGGTGATCGACTGCAACCGCCCGGAGGGGCATCCAGCTTCGATACCGGTGATCAGCGAACGCACCGAGGTGCCGGGCAATATCGGGCTGAGCGAGGCGGCGGCCGAGGCGAGGCGGGCGGACATCCTGCGGCCCTATCAGGCGGCGATCGCCGGCGTGCTCGATCGCCGCGTCGGTCGGCCGAGCGTGCTCGTCGCCGTGCACAGCTTCACGCCGGTGTTCATGGACGTGCGGCGCCCCTGGCAGGCAGGTGTGCTGTACACACCGGGCAACGCGTTCGCGCAGGCGATGCTGGCGCTGCTCGGCGCCCGGCTGCCGCCGCCGGTCGGCGATAACGAGCCCTATGCGTTATCACAGGTTTCGGACTACACGGTGCCGCTGCATGCGGAACGGCGCGGGCTGGCCAACGTCGAGCTTGAAATCCGGCAGGACTTGATTAGCGAGCCGGCAGGGCAGCGCGCCTGGGCCGGGCTGCTGGCGGAACTGCTGCCGCTTGCCGCAGCAAGGGTGGGCCTCGGCGGCAACGAGAGGGAGGAGCGGTGATGAAGACACGCGCGGCGATCGCGTTCGAGGCGGGCAAGCGGCTGGAGATCGAGCAGGTCGACCTCGAGGGCCCGAAGGCCGGCGAGGTGCTGGTCGAGATCAAGGCGACAGGGCTGTGCCACACCGACAAGTTCACCCTCTCGGGCGCCGACCCCGAAGGGCTGTTCCCGGCCATTCTCGGCCACGAGGGCGCCGGCGTCGTGCTCGAGGTCGGACCGGGCGTCACCTCGCTCAAGCCGGGCGACCACGTGATACCGCTCTACACGCCGGAATGCCGCGAGTGCGACTACTGCCTCAGCCGCAAGACCAATCTGTGCCAGCGCATCCGGGTGACGCAGGGGCGCGGCCTGATGCCGGACGGCACCAGCCGGTTCTCGTTCAACGGCAAGCCGATCCTGCACTACATGGGCTGCTCGACCTTCGCCAACCACACGGTGCTGCCCGAGATCGCGCTCGCCCGCGTGCGCGACGACGCGCCGTTCCAGAGCATCTGCTACATCGGCTGCGGCGTCACCACCGGCATCGGCGCGGTGCTGTTCACCGCCAAGGTCGAGCCGGGCTCGACCGTGGTGGTGTTCGGTCTCGGCGGCATCGGGCTCAACGTGCTGCAGGGTGCCCGCATGGTCGGTGCCGGAATGATCGTCGGCGTCGACATCAACCCCGAGCGCGAGACCATCGCCCGGCAGTTCGGCATGACCCACTTCGTCAACCCCAAGGACGTCGGCGACGACCTGGTCGGCCACCTCGTCGAGCTGACCGGCGGCGGCGCCGACTTCTCGTTCGAATGCGTCGGCAACCCCAAGCTGATGCGTCAGGCGCTGGAGTGCGCGCACAAGGGCTGGGGCGTCTCGACGATCATCGGCGTCGCCGGCGCCGGGCAGGAAATCTCGACCCGGCCGTTTCAGCTGGTCACCGGGCGGCGCTGGATCGGCTCGGCCTTCGGC
>CAXTSD010000281.1:3525-3841 GCA_964246775.1 uncultured Acetobacteraceae bacterium
CCCCCCGGGCTGTTTCGGGGGCCCCGGGGGGGGGGGGGGCGCGGCGGGCCCTGCGGCGGCCCCCGCGGCCGCACCGACGTACCGAAGATCGTCGACTGGTACATGGACAGCAAGATCGCGATCGACCCGCTGATCACGCACACGATGCCGCTCGAGCAGATCAACGACGGCTTCGACCTGATGAGCCGGGGCGAGAGCATACGCAGCGTGGTGGTCTACTAGACAGCGTAGTTCGAGGTGGCGCCGGCGCCGCAAAGGAGGAAGTAAGGCCAGAGGCTTTGCCTCTGTTGGGGTGGACGGCCCCACGGCATCGCAT
>CAXTSD010000282.1:0-3839 GCA_964246775.1 uncultured Acetobacteraceae bacterium
CGGCGGCGCAGCGCCGCTACGTAGGCGGCGAGCCGGCATTCCGCGCCGGCAGACCGTGCTGTGGAACACCTGTCCCTGGTGGGACGGCGCCATACGCGTGACACCGGGCGCGCTGCGCGCCGGCGCCGCCGAATTGTCCGGGCTGCTGCCGCTGCTGCCCGAGCTGCGCGGCGCGATCCTGGTCGGCAACGCCGCGGCGCTCTACGCGGCACCAGTCCTCGCCGCCGCCGGCGTAAAACTGTTCCGCAGCGTGCATACCGGCAACCAGGCCCGCATCGGCCCGGCCAGCCGCGAGCGCTGGCTGCAGATCCCCGACATCTGGCGCGCCGCCTGGCAGGCCATCAGCCACTGAGGCGGCCCGCAAAACCACGTTGCATCGCCGCTCCGCCCGCAGCACCCTGCCCGAGGAGGCCGCCCCTGATCCTGCCCGACCCAAATCCCGCCGCCGAAGCGCTCAGCCGGAAATGGACGCGTGGAACGGGCTGGGTGATCTTGGCGACCTTCGTCGTTATCGCCGCGACAGCCACCCTGGTGTTCTGGCTACACGAACGCTTCGGCCTTGATCCGGGATGGACGATCTTGCCCATCACGGTCCTGCTTTCGGCGCCGTTTTACCTGTTCCTGGACCGGTTGGGAAAACGCCGGCGCCGCGGCATCAGCTTCACCATGTGGGTGCGCCTGACCGCCATCCACCGCGCAGACGCGCGCCGTCGCCGCCTGTCGCGGGCTTTCTGGTGGACAGTGTGGCTGTGGGTCCTGCTGCTGCCGCGTCTGATTGAAAGCACGCAGCATCCGGTGCACCGGGTCGAGTGGGTGCTGCTGACCTACGGGCTTGGACCGCTGATGCTGATGCTGGCGCCAGACCTCGAGCGCGGCCGCCTCCGCCGCGCGCTGGCGGAGGATAGGCTCACCCGCGACGCCCGCCTCAAGGCGCTGGTTCTCGGCGCGGCGGTCGCCGTGCTCGCCCTCGCCGGCGTCGCGACGCTGGACAGCTATCGGCCGGACCTCACCAGCCCGGCGCTATGGGCCGCCTTCAATCTCGCCGTAAGCGTGCCGCCGATCGCCTTTCCCCTGTTCGAACGCCGCGCCGTCCACGCCGGCAGCTCCACTCAGGCGCGCGCGCTTGATCGGCAAGCCGAACGGCGGCGTGGCCTCGCCCGCCTCACGGCTGCAGCTCAGCCCCCTCCTCCTCGAGAGTGAAACCGACTCGCAGCGACACCTGGTAGTGGTGCACCTGCCCGTTCTCGATGTGACCACGCACCCCGGTCATCTCGAACCAGCGCATGTGGCGCACCGTCTGTCCCGCCTTGACGATGGCGTTCTCGATCGCGTTCTCGATCCCCTGCTCGGACGAGCCGACGATCTCCAGAACCTTGTAGACGTGATCGACCATGCCGCTCCTGCCTTTCCCCTGAACCCGACGGCTCAAGCCGTCCACAACCTTGACGGCTCACGCCGCCGCGAAGCTTCGCGCCTCACGCCGTCGGGGCGCGCCCCCGCGCCAGCGCCCGGCGCTGCTCGGCCAGCGGCCGGCGCTCCAGCTTGGCCGCGTCGCCGCGCAATACGGTGAACCCGGTCGAGCCGTCCGCCTCGCGGGCGAAGCGCAGGTCGAACATCTCGCCGGCGAACCAGACGTCGGTGAGCGTGAGGTCGGGCAGCCACTCCGGCAGCGCCGGATCGACGTAGAGCCGCCCCGCCGGCGCGTCCGGGCTCAACCCGAGCATCGCGGTCACCAGCGAGAACACCGAACCCGCCGCCCAGGCCTGCGGCACGTTGGCGCCGACATACTGGACGGGAAAACTCGTCTCCGAGCGCTGCAGCCCGGCATACAGCTCGGGTAGCTGGTGCATGGCGAAGAACTCGCCGGCCCGCGCGATGCCGAGCGCGACCTCGGCCGCCTCCTTGTCGAAGCCGTAGCGCCTGAAGCCGTGCGCGATGATGCCGTTGTCGTGCGGCCACACCGAGCCGTTCTGATAGGAATACGGGTTGAACGCGCGGTGCTCGGCCGACAGCGTGCGTATCCCCCAGCCGGACCACATGTCGGGCGCCATCAGCCGGCGCACCACCGCCTCGGCCCGGTGCTCAGGGATCAGGCCGGACCACAGGCAGTGCCCAGGGTTGGAGGCGACGCTCAGCACCGGCTTCTTGTCGCCGTCGAGCGCGTAGGCGTAGATGCCGGCGGCCTCGTCCCAGAACGCCGCCTCGAAGCGCCGGCTCAGCTCGGCGGCCTTTTCGCGCAGGCGGTCCGCCTTGTCATCCTGCCCGAGCGCGTCGTATAGCGCCGCCATGCGCAGCCAGGCGGCGTAGGTGTAGCCCTGCAGCTCGACCAGCGCCTTGGGGTCGCGCACCTTGCCGCCGTCGGGATAGAGCACGCCGTCGCCGCTATCCTTCCACGACTGGTTCTCAAGACCCATGCTGCTGCGCGTCTGATACTCCTGGAACCCGTCGCCGTCGCGGTCGCCGTAGCGGTCGATCCAGGCGAGGCAGCGCTCCGCCGTCGCCAGATGCGCCTCGAGCAGCGAGCGGTCGGCGGTCACCATCCACAACGAGTGCAGCGTGATCAGCCACAGCGCCGTCGCGTCCGCGGTGCCGTAATACGGCGTGTGCGGCACCAGGTGGAAATGCGCGAGCTCGCCGCGACGCAGCTCGTGCAGTATCTTGCCCGGCTCGGCGTCGCGCCAGTCGTCCTCGCCGTCGGCCTGCCAGCGCGCGAGCAGCGACAGCGCGCCGCGGGCGAACCCAGGATAGATCATGATCGTCTGCAGCGACACGGTCAGGCTGTCGCGCCCGAATAGTGCGACGAACCACGGCAGCCCCGCCGCCGGCACCAGGTCGATCGGGTCCTCCTCGTCCACGCCTTCGGCGAACTCCGTCGGCGTCGGCTCCGCCGCGTCGAGCGAGCGCACCAGCGGCTTGAGCGGCAGCCGCAGCGCCCCCATGTCGTCGACCGCCTGGTGGAACAGCCGGGCGAACCCGTCATTGCTCGAGGTGAGCTTGGTCACCCGGCCGCGCCACGCATCGAGCAGCCGGGTCATCCGGCTTTCCAGGCAGCGGTCGATCGGCAGGTCGGGCGCGCCGAGGAACCCGGTCTCGTCGCCCGGCTCGTAGTCGATGCAGCTCTGCCAGCGTCCGCCGGGATCGATCCTGACCTCGAAGCTGAGGCGGCCATTGGCGTAGGCGACGAGCCCGTGGTCATGCGGCCGGATGCGCAGGCTGCGCACGAAGTCCTGGTTGCGATAGGTGGTGGTGAGGCAGGCGGCCGCCTCGTCCCACTCGGTCGAGATGCGGCCGCGGCGCACGATGCGCTGCGCCTTGACCTCGAAGATGTCGGCGAAATCCGACCGCATCACCACCTCGAGGTTGAAGCAGACCGGCGTCTGGCCGTAATTGGCGATCGCGAGGTCCTCGCGCACCCCGCCATCGATCTGCCGCCCGATCGAGAGGTTGAGGGTCTTGCCCGCGACCTCGCCCTCCATCGTCAGGAAGGCGCGGTTCTGCAGGAACACCCTGGCGGCGCAGAACGTCACCGCCCCGGCGTTGAGCAGCTCCCACGGCTCGCCGTTGGCGAAGATCTGCCAGGCGCTGAGCAGCCGCGTATCGTTGTGATACAGCCCCTTGTCGCTAGGCCAGTCGATCTGGCCGTCCTGGCCGGTGATGAGCACGGTGCCGGACGCGTGGATCGCGATCTGCGGCGGCCCGACGGTGATCTCAAGCGCCATCAGTCAAATTCCGAGCCCTAGAAGTAAGGCCAAGGTTCCGCCCCAGACCCTTCAATGACATCGACGGATTTCAAAGGCTTTGTTCGCGTTTGGTGTTGTACGACGCGGTTCTTTGGTTCA